>CAIWLA010000530.1 GCA_903913345.1 uncultured Magnetococcales bacterium
AGCCAATCTGCGGGGGGAGATCAAGGGCATTGACGGCCAGATTGCGTCGGCCAAGGCAGGGACCCTCAAATGGACAACAGGCATGTTTGTGGCCCAGACGGCGTTGGTCATGGGCGTCCTGTTCAGCCTGGTGAAGCTCAACCCGCCGAATGTGCAACCGACCGCATACCCGCCTCCCGCCCAGGAAATGCGCCTGTCCGTGCCGGCGACCGTGCCGCCGGTGGTGGTCCAACCCGCCGTTCCACGCCCGGCACCCTGACTGACCGGCCAACCTTCACCGTGAGATCCACACGCGACACAGGGGGAAAAAATGTCACAAGACCAATTGTTTGCAGAAGTGGACAAACGCACCCAGCTGGCCATGAGCAACGAAGTGGAAATGCTGACCTTCTACCTGGCGGATCAGCAACTGTACGGCCTGAATGTCTTCAAGATTATTGAAATCCTGGAAACCCCCAAAGGCATCTCCCGCATTCCCCGCTCGCATCCCACCATCAAAGGCGAAATCAACTTTCGGGACCACCCCATCAATTTGATTGATCTGGGGGAATATCTGGGCATGACGCCCATCGATTATAAAAACACCATCAGCTATGTGCTGGTGTGCGAATACAGCACCACCATCCAGGGCTTTCTGGTCTACCGACCCAATGTCCTGGTCACCAAAGGGTGGGACGAGATCATCAAACCCACCGGCCGTCTCTACGAAAGCAGTTGTCTGACCGCCATCACCTACCATGAGGGGGTGCCGATCCAGATGCTCGACGTGGAAAAGGTGCTGAATGAAATTGTCGGTATTGACATCAAGATATCCCCGGAACTGATTGCCAGAGGTCGCCAGATTGTCCGCAAGGAGCATCATATTCTGGCCGTGGACGATTCCAAGGCGGCGTGCCACCTGATCCAGGCGGTTTTGAATCAGATGGGCATCCAGCACACCGTGGTGGATGAGGCACCAAAAGCATTGGAAATGCTGGAGAAATCCATCAAAGAGGACGGGAAGAGCACCTACACCATGGTGTTCACCGATATTGAAATGCCGATCATGGATGGGTTCACCTTCACGCGCAGCATCAAAAACAACCCCCGGCTGGCCCATCTGTATGTGGCCATGAACAGTTCCTTGAGCAACCGGTCCAACGAAGAAAAGGCGCAACAGATGGGGGCGGACGACTTCATCCCCAAGTTCACCCCGGACAACATGGCCAGAATTGTGATTGAACAGGTTGAAAAGGCCAATCGGTTGTTGGGGTGAGCCCGGCAGAGGATCTCCCGACGGCCCCTGCCAACCTCATGGTTCCCGCAAGCTCTCGCTGAAAGAACGGGTGATGGGATTCAGGATATAAGAGGCAATACTGCGGGAACCCACCTTGATTTCGGCATTCAGCGTCATACCGCGAATCAGGCGGATACCCTCCGGCAGGTTGTACAGTTTGGTGCTGAGCAGTTCCACACGCCCCTTGTGGACGGCCCCCACCGCCGGTTTGTCCTTGCTCTCCCCCTCCTTGCTGCCTGCGGTCTCCCCGCCACCGCCAAAAGATTCCTGACTGATAAAACGCAACCGCCCCTCCAACATGCCATGCCGCTGGTAGGGAAAGGCATCTATCTTGATCACCACCTTGTCGCCCACCTTGACATAGCCAATATCCCGGGATTGAATCGAGATTTCGGCCACAAAAACGGCATCGGACGGCACAATGG
>CAIWLA010000531.1 GCA_903913345.1 uncultured Magnetococcales bacterium
ATCCAATAAAAATTATTCTTTTATTTTTTTACTTTTAGGGGTCCTGGGGGATTTCCCCCCTGGTGGGGTCCAGGGGCAGAGCTTCCGGTGGGGTCAGGGGCAAAGCCCCTGTCATGGATCAAACACTGACCGGGGTCAAAAAAATCTCCACCACTCTTTGCCCTGTGTCGGGTGAAAATGGTAGCATGACGGAAATGGTGGGCCGTGCCCTCCGCGAAAAAATATTCGATGCGCATTCCATCAGGGAGTGATTCCGGTATGCCAGATCCAACAACCCCCGATTCCACAACGGGATTCCAGGTGGAAGACCCTGTGGCCGTCTTTGCGGCGTTCAGTCAGGAGGAGATCCATCGTCTGCGCGCTGCGGACCCTCTCTTTGACGATGCTCTCCACCAGGAGGCCGTCTCTCTGGTCCTGGACCGTCTCAAACAACGCCCTGGCGCGATCAAACGATAGGGAGGGAGGAGAGCCATGATCATTCAGACGTTGCAAGCGGAAAATCTATTCAAATACAAGTCGCTTTCTCTCTCCGGTCTGCCCGCCAGCGGGTGCATTCTGGTCAGTGGGCCGAATGAATCGGGCAAGACGGCGATTGTGGAGACCCTTTGCCTCGGCCTGTTCGGGCGCACCGCCGCGCTGGAGGCGATCCAACGGGCCAAGGCCGTTCGCTGGGGCGAGGGGCAGGGATCCGTCACCGTCACCTTTTTGGGGTCCGATTCCCTGAGCTATACCGTCTCCCGCCATCTGGAGAGCACCGGCGACAGTCAGGCCACGTTGACCCGGACGGGTGAGACCGAGCCACTGGCCGTCGGGGTGGAGGCGGTCGATCAGGCGGTGGTGGGGCTGATCGATTTGACTTTTCAACACTATGTGGAGACCCTGTTCCTGGCCCAGAACAGTGCGGAGGGTTCGGCCAGAGAGGCGACCATCCAGGCCCTGGCCGGAGTGACCGATCTGAATGATTTGGCCGACACCTTGCGGGATGAAATGGTTGCCATTCAGGGGCAAATCGGGCAGGTGGATAGGGAGATGGTGGTTGTAAAAGGACAATTGGCCACCCTGAACCTGCAAGAGGGGGCACTGGGGCGGTTGGAGGGGCAACGGCAGGAGGCCGTGACCCGTTGTACCGCCATTGACCAGGAGAGGGATCGGTGGCAGCGGTTGTCCGCCGATCTGCAACGGACCTCTGTTCCCATCGAAACCGCCACCGACCACCTGTTGCAGAGTGACGGGGAGACCACCCTGAACGACTGGCAGGGGCGGGCCATGGCGTTGGGAGATGCCTTGCGGGAGCGGGATGCGGTCTTTCAGGCCCATCAGGTGGAGATGGATGCGGCACCGGGCGAGGGGTTGCGTACCGGTCTGGACGACCTGAAAAAGCGGTTGTCCCAGGCCATCGACCTCATGCAACGGGTGGCCAACTATCGGCACCAGCAGGCCGTCTGGCTGGGGGATATCCCTGGTCGTGAACAGACGGAGACCCTCCTCACGGCCCAGGTGCAGATCCATGAAGCACTCGAACGGTCTGCCAGACGCCGGCGGCGGGTGGGGTTGTCGGCCATTGTCACCCTCTTTTTTGCCTTGTTGCTGGGAGCCGTGGGCGGTATCGAGGCGTTTCATGGTGAGTCCGGGCTGGCCCAGCTCCTGACCGGTCTGTTGACCCGACTCTATGCCGGGTGGCACCCCTCTTTCGTCCCTCTTTTGTGGGTGGTGGCGGTCCTTTTTTTGTTGTCCGCCCTCGACAATGTGGTCCAATTTTTTTGGTTGCGCTTTACCATGGCCGGGCATGACCGGGATCTGGAGACCCTGGATGAACGGGCTGCGGCGGCTCGCCAGCGGATCCAGGTGATGGATGCGGCCGCTCAGGATCCCCTGCCTCGGCAGGTGGCGGCACTCTGTGCCTTGACCAGGGCCGACTGGTGTCGCCCATTGACCGAGTGGGCCAATGGGGCGGGCATGGTTTTGTTGAACGAGGGGCAGCAGAAGGCCCTGTTGGCCCAATGGCAACGCCATCTGGATACCTTTCGCCAGGAGGTGGCGGACGATGCCGCCGAGATTGCCGCGCAACAGGAGGCCGCGCAGGCGGAACGGCGGTTGCTGACGGAGCGCATTCTCCAGTGGGAGGGGGAGATAGAGCAGGAGAAGGGGCGGCGTGCGCAGGATCGGGCCTGGCGGGATCAGCAGGCGGCGTTGGTGGTGCAACGGCAAGGGCATCTCCATCAGATTGTGGTGCGGCAGAGGGGCTGTGACCTTTTGCAAGGGGCCTGTCGGGAATTGTCGATCCGCTTCAATCGGGAGTTGCACCGTTTTATTGCCAAGGCGGTTCCCCTTTTTACCCAGGGGCGATATCAGCAGGTGCGCATCGATGACGACCTCCAGGTGACGGCCTTCTCCTCGGTCAAGAACGATTTTATCGATTTTAACGAGATTTCCACCGGGGTGCGGTATCAACTGTTGTTGGCGGTCCGTGTGGCCCTGGCTCA
>CAIWLA010000532.1 GCA_903913345.1 uncultured Magnetococcales bacterium
CCGTTATCCTTGTCTGACCGCTTCGACGATCAAGGTATCACCCCCACCGATGCGCTCGACCCTTTCTATCTGGTCGATGGCCGGTATCCGGCTCTCCAGCACACCCCGTTCCTCCGGTTGGGCAAAACCCGCTTCCCGAAACAGGGCCAGCAGGCCGTCGCGATCGTAGAGCCATTTATGGGAATTATAGTCCAGCACCGCATGGTACAGGGTCCGCAGCAGGGAATGTTTGCCGGGTGACGCGGCGGGACGCAGATGCAAACCATACAGCAGGGTGTCAGACGGGGAGTGACCAGGGGCCTCTGGCAGAATGAGGCCACGCCGGTATTCGGCCAGATAGTGGGCCAGATCGGGTACCGCCATGCGTACCGTACCACCCGGACGGCAGCACCGCCGTACTTCGCGCAACAAGGCCAGGGCCTCCGTTCGGTGAAGATGTTCCAGGAGATGGGAAGAATAGACCGCCGTAAACCGCTCATCCGGGAAAGGCAACGGGTGGCGCAGATCCAGGTGGACGATGGAGGGTGACCACGGATGTTCCAGATGAATGGGGGGCAGGATGCCCGACAACAGGGCCATCTTTTTCAAAAGAGGCCATTTTGCCAGCCAGACGTGCCAGGATCCATCGGTATTGAGCCAATTGTCGGGGGCAAATCCACCACAACCCAGGTGGAGCTGGTCGGGAAAATCTGCTCTGTTCATGAGGCATATCCCGGTGCGGCCTTGCGGACCACACGATAGAGTCCCGGTGCCAGGGCGGGCCGGTTGCCCAGCGGCACATTCGGTGCGTCGTGCCATGGCCAGGAGAGGCCAATCCCGTGGCCGACAGGACCATACTGCCCGACCGTTTTGTGCCCTATGCACACTTTGCCACGGGCACAGCGTGAATCACCAACTCGCCGTTTCTGTAGAGACGTCCGACAATCTCGGTTGCTTTGACATAGAGTCTGTGTCCCAGAATGCGGCGCAGGGGCAACAGTTTTCGAAATCCCAGATTGTAAAACTCCGCATTGCGGGTCACCTGAAATCCGCACAGACCGAGCAAATTGTTGATGCATCTAAAGTTCCATGAAAACAGGTGCATATTAAGATCCTGCTCAAACGGGGCTGGATAGTGTATCTCCCGTGGCAACACCAGGATCAGTGTCCCTTCAGGCCTGAGATAGTCACGAAGAGATTCCAGCACGGCGGCCGGATCCAGCATATGTTCCAAGGCATGGCGGCAAAATACGACATCAAAATGGCCTTTCGGGATCTCGTCCGGGGTATCAAAGACCTCCAACCCCCGCTGGCGGGCCAAATCGCGTGCTTCCGCACTGGGATCGTAGCCGTGTGCATCGGCGAGCAACACCACCGATTGTCCAAGACCGCATCCATAATCCAACACGCGTGCATCTGGTCGAAAATCCTTGAAATACATCTCCTTGAACGCTTGTGCCCTGGCGAAAAAATAGGCATCATCTGCAATCATCGAACGGTGGACCATATTATGGTAATGATGATCATAAAACCGTTTCAGAGTGTCATTCACGATTTTCCTCTCTCCGTGCGTCTTTTTTTACCACTGACCCCACCGGGGGATGGTTTTCCGGTTCTCTCCCACTCTTTTTGAATCCTGTTCAGTGATCAGGGGTCCAGAGGGACTACCTCCCCGTCATGGTACGCGTTGTATCGATTTCGTCAAGCATTATTTGGGGTGACCATTCCTCCCGGATTCCATCCCGGACCGCCAGTCGTTCACATCTTTCAGCCATTGGCGCAATCGGTTGTGAATATCATGACCTTCTCCGACGACTTTGTCCCGACCGGCGGCGGCGATGCGCCGCCTGACCGGTTCGTTGTGCAAATAAAATTGAATCTTGTCAACAAATTCTTCGGGCGATGAAAAACAATCCGCATTCACCCCCTCCTGGAAATTTTCCTGCATCCAGGGTGTCCTTTCCGACAGCAAAAAGAGGCCGCAGGCGGGAATTTCAAAGGTGCGGATGGTGTATTCATCCCGGTTGTTCTTGCTGAAAAAACAGGCACCGATCTTGGCGGCGCACAGTGCCCGGCGGTACTCTTCCAGTCCCAATGGGATGGCAGGCCCCACTCGCTCATAAATGGCGGGCGGCAGGGCCGGTTTCCAGTACCGTTCTCCGCCAAACACCCGCAGGTGGATCCCCTGTTGCACGGCCTGGACGATGCAGGGAATGCGCAGATCCCTTTCCATGTGTCCCGCAAACACCACATCGGACCCCCAACGATGCTGTTCCGCCTCATCCAACACCCTGGGATAATCCAACCAGGGGATAAAAAAGGGGAGGAGGAGATGGACATGGGGGATGCCATAGGCCAAGGCCTCCGGGATGTTGAGGGCACGAAAGACATGATACCCCTGATAGTGGGGCAGGGCGGACAAAAGATGTCGGTAGCGCAGGAGGGTCCGTCGATGGCCAAAGGGATCATCATTGTGATACCCCACCACAAACGTATGCCGGCGCACCTGTTGGAGGGTGTCGGCGGAAAAATAGTGTCCCTGATAAAGCAGGAGGAGATCGGGGCGTTCCCGTTCCACCTGGGCGATCAGTTGTTGGTTGATACGCCGTATTCCCGGTCCCCACAAAATGCGCCGTTCCACCCGGCCCAACAGACCAGGCAGGGTCAGGCGATGGGAATCGAACAGACGGGTCTCAATGCCCAACTCGTTGAGGGCGCGGACCCAGGTCGGTTCCCACATCTCACCAAATGCACCCTGGGTGATCAGGATGGAGCGTATCATGAGGCCGCCAGATGGATGGCACGGAGAAAGCCCTCGGTCTCCTGCTCCGGGTCACAAAAGGCCTGGCAGCGTTGCTGTGCCCGGAGGCCCATGCGTTGACGCAGGTCGGGATCCAGGAGCCTTTCCATGGCCGCAACCAGGGCCGGGACATCGTCCGGGGGAATGACCAATCCGGTCTCGCCCTCACAGACCAGGGCGTCTGCCGCACCACAGGCATCGGTTGTGACCAGGGGCAGTCCGGCCAGGGCGGCTTCCACCAATACCTTTGGAAAACAATCCTTTTGCGTGGGCAGGAGCAGGGCATCGGCGGCCAGATAGAGGGAGACCAGTTCGGTCAGGGGACGGGGACCGGGAAAAGAGATCACCTCGGCGAGACCATCGTCCGTCACCCGTTGTCGATAGGCCGGCAGACTCCATTCATCGGGTTGTGCCGCCCGGTCGCCAATACACAACACCCGGAAACGGTGTCCGCGTTGTTGCAGGATGGCCGCGGCGTCGATCAGGGTAAAAACCCCTTTGAAGCGCAGCAGGGTACCCACAAACAAAAAGACGCACTCCTCCGGGTGCCAACCCCATTCTCGTCGCAATGCCGGTCGGTCGTGGGGGAGTTGGGACAAATGGGCCTGAAAGGCGGTTGCACCGGCCTCAAAAGGGGCATCCACCATCTGGGATTCGGCAATATGATAGATCTGGGTCAGGGTTTTGCGGGTGGTGGGCGTCTGCACGATGTGGACCCGACAACGGCGCAAGATCCACCCTTTCAGGAGGCGGATCCACCAGCGTCGCCGCTTTTCCCAGGTTGGCGGCAGGGTCTGATTGACCGAAATGACGGCACGACCCAACAGGGTGGCAAACAGGGTGACGGCCAATGCGGAACCCCCCTGGATGCCAGAGAGCAGGATGACATCATTCTCCCAGGCACAGGCCCAGGCCCCCCGCCAATTGATCGTGGAGAGAAATCCTTCGGGTGTGAAGCCTCGTTTGCTCACCGAAAAAAAACGGCCCTGCACACAGGAAGGACGGTGGGAGTAGGGCAGGTCCGCCGCGACCGGGCCAGACAGAATGGGGTAGGCCCGCACCTGACCCGGCAGGCGAACGGCAATGCGGGCCAGATAATCGGCAATGAAGGGTTTCAAGTCATACACCAAAAATCCCACGCGGGGCCTGGGGCGCAGGGATGGGTGCAGGCGTTCGGTGGATGGGTTCATTGGCCTCCTCGATAGGTGGCAATCAGTTCGGCATCAGAGAGTACATGATCGCTCTTGCGACCCAAAAAGAAAAGGCCACTGGCACCGTCCAGACTGGCCGGGTTTTTGGTCAACCAGTCATCCAGATATTTCAACCACCAGAAGAGCCAATCGGTCAGCCAGTCGGAGAGGATGCGCCAGGCGCGGAAGGGCAGCCAGGCGCGGGCAAACTGTTGCACCATGTTGGCCATGGCCATCCCCGGTCCGCAGCAAACCCCCGCTTCCAGTTGGGTGAAACGTCGCCAAAAACGCCGGTGCCCGGTCCAGGTAAAACGGGTCAGATCAAAGGCCCCGCCATGGTTGGGTTGCAGAAAGGGGAGTTCGCAATAGACCAACCCTTGCGCCTTTAAAATGCGAAACACCTCTTTCTCCACCTGAAAAATATCCAGCACATGTTCCAGAACCCCTTGCAAAACAACGGCATCGAATACCTCGTCCGAAAAGGGCAGTTGTTGGGCATCCCCGATGACGGCAACGCTGGCGGTCCAACGTATGTCCAGACCGATGAGGGTGACATGCGGTGAGGTGCGCAAATGGTGAATACCGACCCCCTCATCACCGCATCCCACCACCAGTACCAGACCCTCCTGGGTGTCGCGCAAGAGCTGTTCCAGGTGACGATAATTCCGTTCGGCGGCCACATTGCGATCGAGTCCAGGACGGGCATGCCATGCCTTGGAAAGCCAGCGATGCCATCGGCTTCGTCCGGGCGATTCCAGGATGGATCGGGCATCGGCAATGCGAAAAAAACTCTGTGCCTCATCGAACATAACCGGCACGCCACGGACCATCGGCCACTGTCTGGGCAACGACTGACAGTGCGTGTCGGTGCAGATCAGGGTTTCGGCCTGGTGCGTGAGGGGCCCATGGCAACCGGGACAAACCAGAATATTTTCCAGAGTTTTATCCAAAGCGGGGTTTCCGTTGGTTGGTTGGTTGACCGGACATTATAGATCAGACCGCTTTCCACCGACGAGGGGGGAATCAAGCTGAACGAGCAAAAACAGGTTGTTGCGCCAGATCACTTTTCCCCCCCGATCTTCCCACAGCGCGGCGGGCAGGGTGTCGTCCGTGACGAGGAAATGGGTTGGAACGGCCGTCAGGATGGCGTCGAACACCAGGGCAAGTTGACTCTGCCACTCGGCATCCGGTCGGGGATCGGCCAGCATCTCCTGGAGGTGATCTATCCGTTTGGAGATTTCGTACCAATCGCGGGCGGCACGATGGTTGGCATAGAGCAGGATGCCGCCATCCTTGTAGGAAAAGCCGATCGGACGCAACGCCGCATAGCGAATGACCAGCGGGTCCACCCCGAAAGGGAGGATTCGGGCACCTTTTGGCGTCAATCGCCGGATGGCAGCCACCAGTTCCTCGGTCAGGAGGAGGGTGTTCGAATTTTTCTCGAACGTTGCAAACTTCTCCCTCAGCAGAGAGATTTTCTGAATCAGTGGGCCGGGAATCCGCCAATCCTGAAGGGTCTGTTGCCAACCGTTTTCCTGGTTGATGTAGGGGGCCATTTGCTTGCCAAGCAGCAAAACCGCCGACCGTGGTCCCGACAACCCCATCAAGATGTACGCGCCCAGCATGACCACCACCAGGGGCACGACAACCACCAGAGGTCTGCCCTGCACTGGAAATCTGTGCGTGAGCACGGCCAGCGACCAGATGGCCAGAATCCAGAGCAGGGGAACAAAAAAACGGACGCCTCGTACCAGGTCCACTTCCACAGGAACCACACCGAACGAGATAAACAGGAGATGCTCGAACAGAGGTATGACCATCGATGCGATCATGATCCCCAGTGACCAGCCGACCATCAGGCGCAGCCTTTTCTTTTGTTCCGGCAAGTCCATTTGATGGATGAGAATGGCACCCAGAAGGCCCAGAGGGAGAAGGCCGGAGGAGGAGAGAGTGCCCAGCAAGCCCTTGAAAGCGGGGAGAGGGTGCAAAAAATCGGCACCGAAACGGTAGGCCATCATTTCGTGGATGAAGTCGGCATTTGCCGACCATCCATGCTCGTGATGTCCCAGATAATGGATGGCAAACGGGATGATCGGAATCAAAAATCCGATGCCGATCCATAAGAGATGGAGGAAAAATTGTCGGTTGTTCCATGCGGGTGGGCGGTCGAGGAGGAAGCCCATCCACAAGGCGCAGCCGATCACCGGGGCACTGACGGGGTGGACATAGATGAACAGACCCGCCGTGAACAGGAGCCAAAAGTGGGCCTTGGGGCGGTCACGCCAGTGGAGAGCGGCTGCGAGGAGATAGCCCAACACGGCGGCAAAAGTGACCCTGGGCAAGGGGTCTGGATAGAACCCCCAAAAGTCACCAAACCCCACCACAAACGGGATGGCCAGCAACCAGGGCAACAGATAGGCGAGCAGACGCTGGCGCAGCAAAACCATGCCGAAAAGATACCAGCCCAGAAGGAAACAAAAGAGATGAATACCCATCAGAGAGAGGCAGGCCCGGCCGTAGGATCCCATCCGCTCCCCCAGGATGCGCAGCAGAGGGATATGAATCGTCTGGTAAAACCGAAAATTCTCTGGATTGTTGAGAACAGCGTCCGCCGCAAATTGTTCGGGGTGGTTCCAGGCAGCGGCAAAAGAGGCAATATTGGCTGTATCGCTTGTCAGGTCAACCACTTCCGTTTGACTGCCCAGGCGACCGATCTGGTAGGCGATGGCAAACAGGAGAAAGCTGATGACCACGACCCAGTCGATCCAGGAGATCTGGCGAACGAACCCCTTGCCAGCCATGCCATCCTCCCTGGACCCCGGCAATGGCTTGGCCGACTGAAACGATCCGGGAGAAAAGTGCAACAGGGCCTCCTCACACGGTCCGACCTGTGGATTGGACATGAAACGGCCTCCCGGTTCGACGGAGAAGGAATGACTTGCTTCCTGCGCGTCCGTTCGTCGTGGTTTGCGATCAGGGTGTCCTGAATGAACAGTGCGACAGAGAGTAGACCATTGCCCACGAAAAGGCAAATATTCCGTCTGTGTTTATCCCAAAGTGCTGTTGCGGCACGCGCGTCAGTCGCCTATAGTGTACTGTCTCATGCCCAGACCACCTCCCTCTGGCGAGGGCTGTACAGAGGCCGCTTTGATCGGTTTATTTCGGGAAGCCAAGGGAGATTCCTGTCAGTGGGGCGTTCGCCCGTTCATGCGAGACCATCATAAATATAAATGTGTGGTATAATAGGAATTTTTTCACCTGCTGATCCAGAAAGGATCTGGCCAACAACAGGACTGGAGGCCATGGTGGCCGCCTTGGGCCACCGCGGTCCTGATGGACAGGGGCAACATGTCGAGCCTGGATTGTTTTTTGGTCATACCCGCCTGGCGGTCATCGATCTGTCTGCGGCGGGCAGGCAGC
>CAIWLA010000533.1 GCA_903913345.1 uncultured Magnetococcales bacterium
AGATATAGGCACAGCTACAAGTTGTTCACGGAAAACCAGAAAAAACAGTAGGAGCTAACCGACTACCCCGTTCATCCTATTCTCACATGACGGCCAAACCAATTCGGTCTTGTCCAGTTGGGTTGTGGGATTGAACTTCCAATATCGCGCGCTCGTCTCTGAGCGTAATGCTCCCCGCGCAAAAAGACAACAGAAAAAACATTTCCGTTTCAATCCGCATTCCTGTGAGTGGTATCACACCCTTTCGTCCAACAGGTCTCCTCGCCTTTTCCGGGAACGACGATTCCATCTGGACCCCCCATAACCGTTTTTGGCTTCCGTTTGCAATGCGCTTGCCCTGTGTCATCCTGTGTCATCCGTCCTGTTTTCTTCTCCACGGTCTGCCCGCCGTCAAGGCCGCCAGAAAATCCGGGTTCATCTGCGCCTCCATGAGATCCGCCAATCGCTCCAGACTTTTTTCCTGCTCGGCCCGCAGGTCGAACACCTCACCCGCCAAACCGGCCCAGGCCAGCACCGCCGCCAAGGCCGCTGGCTGGTCCAGCAGACCATGCAGATAGCTGCCCATGACGCATCCATCGGCGGCCATGGCCCCCTCTGGACCACCCGGCCCGTCCAGTTCCACCGCAGGCCGCAACAAGGCCGGTCCGGTGGAAAGCCCCATGTGGATCTCATAACCCGCAACCGGCACCCCATTCCCCAGCAACAACCGTCCCGTCCGCTGACCGAGGGTCTTGTGGGGGGTGATGGTGGTCTCCATCGACAACAACCCCAAACCCGGACTGGAACCGGAAATGCCCTCCAGCCCCTCTGGATCGTGGAGGGCCAGCCCCAGCATCTGAAATCCTCCGCACAGCCCCAACACCTTGCCCCCATGGCGCAAATGCCGCTGAATGGCCTCCGCCCAGCCATTGGCCCGCAACCAGGCCAAATCGGCCCGCACACTCTTGCTGCCGGGTAATACCAGAAGATCAGCGGGCGGGATGACCTGCCGCGCCTCCACCCAGACCACCTCCAGACCCGGATGACCCTGCAACGGGTCCAGATCGGTGTGATTGCTGAGACGGGGCAGACGGGGCACCACCACCCGACCCCGAAAAGAGGCGCAGCGGGGACAACGAACCATCGCCGAAGGACGACCAAAAAAACCATCCTCCTCCGGGAGCGACAGGTCGGTGACCATCGGCAAAACCCCCAAAACCGGCTTGCCGGTTTTCTCCTCCAGCCACCGCAAACCCGGCTCCAGAAGGGCCACATCCCCGCGAAATTTGTTGATGATAAAACCGATCACCCGCTGTTGTTCCGAAGGGGAGAGCAGTTCCAGGGTGCCGACAAAATGGGCAAAAATACCGCCCCGGTCAATATCTCCGACCAGAATGACCGGACAATCCACGGCCTCGGCAAATCCCATGTTGGCCAGATCCCCTGCCCGCAGATTGATCTCGGCTGGAGAACCGGCCCCCTCCACCAGGATGATCTCAAACCGGGTCGCCAGACGGGCATGGGCCGCCAGGACCACCGGCAGAAGGGTCGCCTTGAAAGATTGATAGGCCTGGGCATTCCAGTTGCCGATGGGCTGGCCGTTGACAATGACCTGGGTGCCGACATCGGTGTTGGGTTTCAACAGGATGGGATTCATGTCGGTGTGTGGAGCCAATCCGGCCGCTTGTGCCTGCACCGCCTGCGCCCGGCCAATCTCTCCCCCCTCCGGCGTCACGGCACTGTTCAGGGACATGTTTTGCGGCTTGAACGGGACGACTCGCACCCCCCGCCGGGATAAAAGTCGACAGAGGGCGGCCGTGACGAGGGATTTGCCCGCCGACGACGTGGTGCCTTGAATCATCAGGGTAAAAGCGGCCATTTGGGCGGTTCCACAAAAAAGGATCGGTCTGCGTAAATAGTGCTTTATTTTAGCAGTGCGTTGCTATAATGTCATCCTGCTGTGGATGGTCTTTTTTTGGGAGGTTACGTAGAATGACATGCGCCGTTGACGAAATCCTGAATGAATCCAGCAAGACGGTCCAGGGAACCCTGGAACACCTGGTGCAAGAGTTGGCGGTTGATTTCAATCTGGACCTGAATGCGCAACGCCTTCTGGCCTCCCCCGAAGCCACCACATTGCGCGGTGCCCTGCAAACATTCGCGGTCTGGGTGGTTCAGAACAGCCGTTGATGGTCGGGGAGGAGGGAGATTTGGAGAGGCAGTGGCCGATCGCTCGGCCAAATGAACAGATACCGATGGGGAGTCAATTCAATGGAAACACAACAATCTTTGTATGCAAACAAGGCTGATATCCTGCGCATCATAGAAGGCGCGGAGCCGCATGAGGCCCTGTTTCTCATCATCAGGGAGTTGTATGTCATAGAAGGGTTTGTCTGTACCTTGAAAGAGAGCAAACGGTCCTTTTCCACCTGGGACTTGAGAGGAAGAATCACCTTGATGGATGGGGAGTTGCTCATCTCCAGGACCGACGTGGACGCAGACGGCAAACCGTCACTGGAAGGCAGCGAACGGTGCTTTTCCTTCGCCGGGTGGTTCCCGGAATATATATTCAAGAAATTGCAGGAAAATTTCCTGAAATTTGATATGCCGTTGGAGCTGTTCTATGTGACAACAAGATATTACATGCATGATTACAAGATGTTTTCTGGATTCATGCTCTTCTATCGCTCCATCTGC
>CAIWLA010000534.1 GCA_903913345.1 uncultured Magnetococcales bacterium
AACATGAATGCGTTCATCGGTGGGTGGCGTTTGCCGGAACAGGCTTTCCAGGTACAAAAGCGACGACCGGTATCCGCTGGATTTATCCTGAACCAGCCTGGTCTTCGCAGGGTCAAGCACCTCAATCTGGTTGTCAATTTCGGTCAGGAAGATGGCTTCCTTGTCCCGCACCAATTCAGAAATGCCAACAACCCGGAGAGCCTGCCCACCGGTAGACGTGGCATCCACCCGTCGGATGAGCCACTCGGCATCCCTGACCAGAATGCGTGCCCCTGGGGCAAACGAAGTCTTCAACCAGCCATTTGATCGCATAATCAGCTCCAACGTTTTTGTCGCGAATCTGAATAGTGATGTTTTGTCAGACCGTTGTAAAGGTTCAGAATGATTTTGGCGCGACTCGGTCGGAACAACGGCTCTACGGCAATACCCCATCCAGCACAGGGCAGATGCACCCAGCTCAACCGTGGCCAATACATGACCAGAAACCCGCCACACAGCACAAAAACCACGAAGACGATGTGGAAACAAACCACCCCATCGACCAACAAACGGTAGGTCATGGCCGGGTCGGGTACAAGGCGGTCAGGAATTCCCGAATGGCATCATGATAGCCGACGGACAGGGCAATGCTGTCATGATTCACTCCTGGCAAAACCCTTTCCTGGTGAGGACCACCCCAGGCCGCGATTAAACGCTGGGAATGGCGCACAGGGACAATCGTGTCATCGCTGGCCATCAAAGCCAGCAGGGGAACATGGATGGAGGGGGCACGGGCCACGGAATCAAATGGGTGCTTCAAGAGCCACCCTATCGGGACCATCGGATACATCTCCTGGGCGATGTTCCGAATGCTGTCATAAGGCGAGACAAGGCACACCCCGGCCACCTTGCGTTCGGCGGCCACATGCACAGCCACCCCGGTTCCCAGACTGCGCCCCATGACCACAATGTGATCGGGATCAACGCTGGGCTGTTGTTGTGCCCAGTCGAAGATCAACCGGGCATCGCCAAACAGGGCGCGCTCACCGGGCTTGCCACCGCTCTCCCCGTAACCCCGATAATTGACGGCCATCACCGCCCAACCCGACAGTCGCTGGGCCTCTGCCAGCAAAAAACCGGACACCTCTTCGGCATTTCCGCCCCAATAGATCAGGAGCGGCATCCGGCCCGCCGTGGGTGCGTTGACCAGCCAGCCATGCAGCAGCGTTCCATCAGCGGCCGTCAACCGGATTTCACCCTGAGGCGATCGTTCTTGCAGCATTTGCCTGGCCGAGGGGGATAATGGTCTCGAAAAGAACAGCATCCGTTCCTGGTTGCAATAAAGAAAAAGGCACAGCAGCAGAGGAATGGCCAAGACAAGGCCAAGCCCGACGTTGAGGATGGATTGCAAAACGGGTGAAAATACAGACATATGCTTTTTCCGGTGAGACCCCGTGGTTCTTGCCTGGTTTACGCAAGCAGATCAAGCACCTTTTCCGTCGGTCTGCCCAACACGACCCGGTCTCCCGAAAGTACCACCGGTCGTTCAATCAGCCTGGGATTGGCAGCCATGGCCAGAATGAGTTCCTGGCGGCTCAGATTGAGATTGTCCATGCCCAATTCCCGGTAGAGAGATTCCCTGGTACGCATGAGCTGCCGAGGTTCAAGCCCCAATGCCGTCAGTACACGATCCAGTTCCTGGGCGGAGGGAGGGGTCTCCAGGTAGCGGATCACCTGGGGCGTGACGCCGTTGTCTTCCAGGAGTCTGAGGGCCTGGCGGGATTTTGAGCATTGGGGGTTGTGCCAGATGCTGACCTGCCGGGTTGATTGGTTCATGCCATTATCCTTTCTGGTGATGCGGCTCAACGTCTGATACCGGAAACAATCC
>CAIWLA010000535.1 GCA_903913345.1 uncultured Magnetococcales bacterium
CAGGGGGATAATCCCCCTGGACCCGTAATAATAAAATTAAATTATTGAAAAGATAAAAGATAAAAGATAAAAGATAAAAAGATCAACTACCCCAACAACACCATATTGTCCCGATGAATAATCTCCGCATCCCCCGCAAAACCCAAAATGGACTCAAACGCCGCACTGTGCTGCCCCCGAAGACGATAAACCTCCTCGGCACTGTAATTGATCGCACCCTTGGCAATCGATTGCCCATCGGGATCCAGACAAACCACCGCATCCCCCCGCTCGAAATGACCACGCACCGCCACCACCCCCCGCGCCAGCAAACTTTTGCCAGACTGCAACGCCTGCACCGCCCCCGCATCCAATACCATCTCACCCCGACTCCAACGGGCATTGGCAATCCAGGCCTTGTGCGCACTCAGAGGGGTTCCATCCGCCACAAACAACGTCCCCACCGGCGTCTCCCCAAAAACCTCCGAGATGGGATCCGAACGAAACCCATTGGTCAACTCCGTACAACTCCCCCGCCGGGCCGCCATCTTGGCCGCCTTCAACTTGGTCGCCATACCACCACACCCCACCGCCGAACCGGTCCCACCCGCCCATTTTTCCAACGTCGGGGTGACCCGCTCCACCAACGGCAACGGCCGCGCACCGGGGTTTCTCCGGGGATCGGCATCAAAAAAACCCTCCACATCCGACAGCAGAATCAACAGATCCGCCCCCACCAGATCCGCCACATTGGCAGACAAGGTGTCATTGTCGCCAAACTGAATCTCCTCCACCATCACCGTATCATTTTCATTGACCACCGGCACCAGACCCAAAGAGGACAAGGTCCACAAGGTATCCCGCGCATTGAGATAACGCCGCCGATTTTCCACATCCGCACGGGTGATCAGGATCTGCCCCACCGCCACCCCATGGGCAGCAAAGGCCATCTCATAGCAGCGCATGACTATACTCTGTCCCGCCGCCGCCGCCGCCTGTTTCTCCCGCAAGGAGGCCGGAGGACGCTTCAATCCCAACAAAGGAGTGCCCGCCGCCACCGCACCAGAGGTGACAATCACCACCTGCCGACCCTCTTTGAGCAGACGAACCATCTCCGTGGCACGATCGGCCACCCAGGCCTGCCGCAACCCCTCACCACCCGCCGTCAGCAGGTTGGAACCAATCTTGACCACCACCCGTTTGGCCCGACGCATGGCCTGCCACGCCCGGTGGAGCCGCTCCGCCAGGTCATCCGACCCAGATACATTCGACGTCATCCTCTCCATGCTCACCCATCTCATCGTCATCGGGTGCGGTCCGTTCCCTGCCCGCCTTGGTGGGCGCATCGTCCAAGGCCACCGCTGGACCCTGCGCCGCACGCACCAGACGAACCCGTTCGGCCAAGGGCATGATCCACTCGTGCAAACCCTCGCCACTCACAGCGGACAAGGCATGCAACCACTTTTTGTTCTCCTTCTTCCCCGCCTGTTTCCACGCCACCAGCAGATCGGACATGGCCTTGCGCAACCGCTTGAGCATCGGTTCGCGGGCCTCATGGGGGAGCAGATCACACTTGCTGAGTACCACCCAACGGGGTTTGGCCGCCAGGATGGGAGAATAGGCCGCCAACTCCCGCTCTATGGTGCGCAAATTATCCACCGGATCGGAACCGTCCGGCGGGAGGGCATCCACCAGATGGACCAACAGGGCACACCGCTCCACATGCCGGAGAAAGGCATGACCCAGCCCATGACCATCGCTGGCCCCCTCCACCAGACCAGGAATATCCGCCATGACAAAGCTGGACTCCGGTCCCGCCCGCACCACCCCCAGATTGGGGATCAGGGTTGTAAAAGGATAATCGGCAATTTTCGGGCGGGCGGCAGAAACAACGGAAAGAAGAGTGGATTTGCCCGCATTGGGCAGGCCGATCAGCCCCACATCAGCCAGCAGCTTCAACTCCAGACGCAGCCAAAGCTCCTCACCCGACTCACCCGGTTGAT
Source organism: uncultured Magnetococcales bacterium (assembly GCA_903913345.1). Classification (GTDB taxonomy): domain Bacteria; phylum Pseudomonadota; class Magnetococcia; order Magnetococcales; family Magnetaquicoccaceae; genus Magnetaquicoccus. The sequence continues at coordinate 1,983 of CAIWLA010000535.1, forward strand.
GTTGATGGGGAGAACGATTGGTGGCACTTTTGTAGTGGACGTTGCCCTGTCCACCGCGCCCGCCAACCGCCAGCACGGCGGTCTGACCCGGATGGACCAGATCGCACAACACCGAACCATCGGCATCCTGGCGGATAATGGTGCCCACCGGGACGGGGACAATCAAATCAGGCCCGGAACGACCGGTACGGCACTGCTTCATGCCGTTTGTCCCCCGCTGCGCCTTGAAATGTTGCTGGTAGCGAAAATCGATCAAGGTGTTGAGATGCGGATCGGCCACAAAGATGACCGAACCGCCACGCCCCCCGTCACCACCATCCGGTCCACCCATGGGGATAAACTTTTCCCGGCGAAAAGAGGCCGCCCCCCCGCCGCCATCCCCGGAGCGGATATATATCTTGGCGTCATCCAGAAAGCGCATGATGGGTGCTGCCGCGTCAGAACGGAGCGGAATGGCGAAGAAGAGCCATCCCGTTACAGCGCACTGGCGGTCGCAGCCTCCTGTTCGACCGGACGCACATGGACATATTTCCGGTTGTCCCGTTTGGCAAAGACCACATGGCCCCCCACCAACGCAAACAACGTGTGATCCCGGCCCATGCCCACACCATGACCGGGATAGACCTGCGTCCCCCGCTGGCGAATGATAATATTGCCCGGAACGGCCACTTCACCACCGAACAATTTGACCCCCAACCGCCGCCCGGCAGAATCCCGCCCGTTGCGTGTACTACCCGCTGCTTTTTTATGAGCCATGCCCTGACACTCCCAATGCACCACCCCCGACAGCGGAGGTCTCTGTGTGGATGCCTGTGATTTTCAATTCGGTCAAATTTTGCCGATGCCCCTGTTTGCGACGATAATTTTTGCGCCGCTGTTTTTTGAAGACCAATACCTTTTTATCCCGCAACTGGCGGACGATCACCCCATCCACCTGGAAACCCGCCAAGGCACTGCCAATCTTCAACTCACCATCGCCGTCCACGAGCAACACGTCCCCCAACACCACGGAGTCACCCTGGTCTCCGGGTAATGTTTCGACGCGAATGACATCATTTACCGCCACTTTATATTGTTTTCCGCCCGTGCGGACTACCGCATACATAGTATTCGTCCTCCAAAATGACCTGAAAACCAACGACCGCGCCGCGCCACGCCGAACCCACGGCTGAACTTTACGGGGAACCCTTTATTTTCACGAAATGGAGCATCAAGTCAAGTAAATTCCCGCAGCAGGGCCAAAGTTTCGCATAATGGCAATCCAGCCACCCCGGAACAGGAGCCTTCCAGTCGGGCGACGAGGGCCGCCCCCACCCCTTGAATACCATACGCCCCGGCTTTATCCAAGGGTTCCCCGGTGGCCACGTAGGCCGTGATCTCTTCGGCGGAGAGGGGTTTGATCCAGACCTGGCTTTCCACCGTCTGATGGCAGCACCGATCGGTGGCGGGTTGGTAGACGGCCACGGCGGTCAACACGCGATGGGGGCGACCCGCCATCCGGGCCAGCATTCGGTGTGCGCCAGCGGCATCATCGGGTTTGCCCAGCACCTCGTCGGCGAGCACCACGATGGTATCGGCCCCGATGACCAGATCGGCCACATCGGCGGGGTTCTGCCGTGCCTTGCCGATCGCCATCCGCTCCACATAGGCCTCTGCCGTCTCGCCGGACCAGAGGGTTTCGTCCAGATCGGTGGGGCGCACCTCCGGGTCCACCCCCACCTGGCGCAAAAGGGCCAGCCGTCGGGGAGAGGCCGAAGCCAGACAGATCCGAAGTCCTTTCAGCCACCAGCAAACAGAAGACAATGATTCCATTATTGTTTTTTACTCTCACACACCGGATTGAGCAGGAGGTGCCGAAGGGCTGCAAAAAAAAATCCCACCCCAGATCCTCAAGAACACTTGACGGTTCCCTCCCAAGGTTCTTAATGTTCACCGCAACCATCTTCATTTTTCAAGGGCGCGTGTTGACGTGTTCCTTGTTTGGGGTTCGACACGTGCTTCTTGCAGAAACTTTTGACCCTTCTTCCGCATCCGTCCCTTCGTCAGCTTCGGTCTCCGCTTTGGATTCCGGGACTGTCCTGAAGCGTCTGCATGCCTTGATCGGCACCGATTTGGCAGAGACCAATCGCATCATCGTGGAGCAGTTGAATGCCCGTGTGGAGTTGATTCCCACCTTGGGTTCTCATCTGATCAACAGTGGTGGCAAACGGTTGCGACCGATTCTGACCCTGGTGACCGCCCGCATGTTTGGCTACACGGGTCGGGGTCATGCCCTGTTGGCGGCGGTGGTGGAATTTATCCATACGGCCACCCTGCTGCATGACGATGTGGTGGATAAATCCGACCGGCGACGGGGTCAATCGACGGCCAATGCCATCTGGGGCAGCAAGGCCCCCGTGCTGGTGGGTGATTTTTTGTTTTCCCGCTCCTTCCAGATGCTGGTCGAGTATGGCGATTTAAAGGTGTTGCGCATTCTGGCCGATGCCTGTGCCGTCATCTCGGAGGGGGAGGTGATGCAGTTGGTGGTCAGCAATGACCTTTCCACCACGGAGGCCCAGTATCTGGAGGTGGTATCGCGCAAGACGGCCACCCTGTTTGCCTCGGCGGCGAGGTTGGGTGCCGTACTGACTGGCCGCTCCGAGCAGGAGGAGAGCTGTCTGGCCAACTATGGCGAATTTTTGGGGCGGGCCTTTCAGGTGGTGGATGATGCCCTGGACTATGCCTCCTCCAATGAGGCTCTGGGCAAGTCGATTGGCGATGATTTTCAAGAGGGCAAGATCACCCTGCCGGTCATTCATGCCTATCAGCATGGCAATGCCGAGGAGCGGCAGTTCTGGTCTCGAAGTCTGGAAGAGAAGGCCCGGATCGACGGCGGGTTGCAACGGGCCATCCAATTGATTCATGAGCGGGGATCTCTGGCGTATACCATGCACCTGGCCCGGTCGTTGGCAGAACAGGCCAAGGCCCAGTTGCATACCCTTCCGGTCTCGCCAGAGCGCGATGCACTGGCGTTGTTGGCCGATTTTTCCGTGAGCCGCAGCTTTTGAAAAGGATCCGGGCCTGTTTTTTAATATCGCTGGCTTTTTCAGGCAAAGTCAGTACAATGCCGTTCGGCGGACAGTCGGGGTGTGGCTCAGCCTGGTAGAGCACTGCGTTCGGGACGCAGGGGTCGCTGGTTCGAATCCAGTCACCCCGACCAATAAAATCAAGCAGTTAAGGCCACTCCCGAAGTGGCCTTTTTTATGCCAGTAAGCACCCAGTAAGCAGTCGAAAAAAATCCAACCTGCCGCCAACCCTTCATCATGCCCACCGGCCACGCCAGAGTAGCCAACCAGACGGACGAATTCGTCACCGATCCCGCCAGGAGATATTGCCCTGGTCGGCGTGGCCGTCGCTGTCCATGGTCATCATCATCCTGGTCGGGGTGCCTGTCGTCATCATCCTGGTCATCCCATCCCTGGTCGGGGTGTCCCTGGTCGGGCAGTCGATCCGCCTGGGGGCTGTCTACGGTGCCGCCGCCGCAGTTTCAGCAGAGGGTGCAGTTATGGCCCATGCCGCGTTCTGTGCCGTCTGTGCAGGTAGTGCCTATGCCGCAGCATTGGTATTCACCGCAGACGCAGCAGAGACTGCCTGTAGCGCAGCCTCTTCCTCTTCTGAATTTTCTTCTTGTTCGTGCATCGCCTGTGAAAAAACAAAAGCGATTCTCCGGGCAACGTCGGTTGGATCGATTTCGACTTTTAAAACCTCGCCGGGAGCGTTTGAAACCTCTGTCCTGCTGGTTCTGTATCGAGGATCAGCGGCGGACAGGAGACGGCAAAGAATTGTGTCGGAATATTTGTGAATCGTTCCAACAAGTTGCCCACCTTGATAAACGTCTTCGTCCCAACCCTCAATTCCACGTCTGCGTGCTTCAATAATTACGTTTTCGGATGCCAGTTGCATGGTCTCGTCAAGTTGTTTGGCAAATGCCGGGCTTTTCTTTCGCCATTGATAAACAACGGCCCGGCTTAATCCCACCGCTTTCGCGGCCAAAGTGATGCAACCGTGAATCTCAAGCTGCGTCAGGAAAGCGGTACGCCTCGCCCGCACCGTGGCCAACGACGTTCCTGTGCCCGCGCGTTGTCCCG
>CAIWLA010000536.1 GCA_903913345.1 uncultured Magnetococcales bacterium
GCAAGTCTGCCGGATCCATCGGGCAGAAGAGCGACCGGGGCGGATCGTCATAATCGTCCGGGCCATCCGGCTCTTCGCTGGCGGCGTTCATCTCTTCGTGGTAGGCCGCGTCTTCGGCAGGCATGTTGTCGTTCCAGGCGGCAGCCCCTTCGTCGGTGCCCAGGTCCAGCGGGTCTTCGGCGATTGCGGGGGCCTCTTCGTCAGCCGGTTGCTCCAGGTTTTCGGTGATTTCGTCGGCAACCTTCGGCTCCAGGTTTTCGGTGGCTTCCTCGGTGCTTTCCTGAACCAAGTCTGCGGTAGCGTCCGGGTTGACCGTGTCGCGTCCAAGCGGGGTGATGCAATCGCTGTCGTCGATCATGCCTCCGTTTTTGAGTGCCTTGATCACCTTTTTGGCGGCACCACCCTTGATGTGGTCCGGCAGAGGGTGGATGGAACCATCGGCGCGACTGGCGGCGGTTTCCAGGATGTTTTGTTGTGTACTGCTCAGGTTGGTCATCTGCGTTACTCCTGTTTGGGTTGTTTTCAATGACTACCATAAGCCATAGATTCCAACCGGTTATCAAGCGCAACGTGATGTTTTCTATCTATTTTTTTAAAGAGGTGAGCCATGCTGATCAGCCAGTCTGAATGGGCGCGGCGGCAGGGATTTACCCGCCAATACGTCGGCAGGCTGGTGGCCAGGGGGCTGGTTCGACTGGTGGATGGCAAGGTGGACACGGTCCAGGCCGAGGCGGCTTTGGAGGCCATCCGGGAACCGGCCCGTGAGCCGCGACGGAAGAGCAACCCTGTGCCCACCCCTGCGCCGGTGGCCGTTCCTGCGCCACCCCGGCCAACACGACCACCCACGCCAGCACAACCACCCACGCCAATCGTACCAGCAACGCCTTCACCGACCATGCCGCCAACACCGCCCATGGCCAAGCCGACGCTCTCTCTGGACGTGCCCGGTGGAGCCTCTGGGGATCTGCCCACCCTGTTGTTGAAGGCACGCATCAAGAGCGAGATCAAGCGGGCCAGTTTGTTGGAGATCCGGGAGAAGGTGGAAACCGGCAAGCTGGTGGATGCGGACGAAATGTATGCGGCGTCTTTCAACCGGGGACGTGCCATCCGAGCGGCATGGGAGGCTTGGCCAAACCGGGTATCCGGTCCCCTGGCGGCGGAATTGGGGGTAGAGACGCGCACCATGCGCCTTACCCTGGAACGTTATGTCCGAGAACATTTGCTGGAATTGAGCGGTATGGAAGGAGAAAACTACCATGGGTAGCACAACGGAACGTTATGACCAAGCCTATTTCCAGGGGTTGCGGCCGGACCCCCTGCTGCTGGTCTCCCAGTGGGCCGACCGGCATCGGGTGCTTGCCTCGGTCGCCTCCAGCGAACCGGGCTTCTGGCGCACGACCAGAACACCCTACCTGCGGGAGGTGATGGACTGCTTGTCCCCATCCTCGCCGGTGGAACGGGTGGTGTTCATGTCTGGTTCGCAGCTGGGCAAAACAGAAAGTGGCCTTAACTGGTTGGGATATATCATACATCAGTCGCCAGGGCCTATTTTGATGGTCCAGCCCACGGTCGAGATGGCCAAAACCTACTCCAAGCAGCGGTTGGACCCATTGATAGAGGCCAGCCCGGTTTTGCGGGATCTGGTGCGGGAGCCGAGGTCGCGTGATAGCGGTAATAGCATGTTTTTGAAGGAATTTTACGGAGGAATTCTCAGGATAACTGGCGCGAACTCAGCAGCGGGGCTCTCCTCCATGCCGGTGCGCTTCCTTTTTCTGGATGAGGTGGATCGCTATCCGGGAGATGTAGACGGGGAAGGCGACCCGGTGGCCCTGGCCATTCAGCGCACGGTCACCTTTGCCAACCGCAAGGTATTGATCGTCTCCACCCCGACCATCAAGGGTTTCTCCCGTATCGAAGCGGCCTACGAAGAAAGCGACCAACGTCGCTACTGGGTGCCCTGTCCGTTCTGCAAACAGGCACAGGTGTTGGAATGGCAACAGGTGCAGTGGCCGGATGGGGAACGGGAAAAGGCCTACTACGTCTGCATCCACTGTGGGGAAATCATTCGGGAACACCACAAGGGATGGATGTTGGAACACGGACAATGGATTGCCGGGGCATCCGGTGATGGCAATACCGTGGGGTTTCATCTGTCGAGTCTCTACAGCCCGTTGGGATGGGTCTCCTGGGGGCAAATTGCGGTGGAGCACGGGCAGGTTTATCGAGATCCACCGCGCTTCAAGGCGTGGCGCAACACAAAGTTGGGCCTGTCCTGGGAAGAGAGTGCCGAGCAACTGGACGGCGATGGCTTGATGGAACGGCGGGAAATGTTCGGACCCCTGTTGCCACCCAGCGTCGTCGTCCTCACCGCCGGTGTCGATGTCCAGGACGACCGATTGGAGGTAGAGATCGTCGGTTGGGGCCGGGATGAGGAGTCCTGGTCCATCGGTTATTGGGTTTTGTGGGGTGACCCGGCCAGTCCAGCAGTCTGGCAGGATCTGGAAAATCTGCTGTACCGGGCTTTTCCCCATGCCCGGCAGGTGTCGGACCATTATGTCCGTGCGGCCGCCGTCGATACCGGTGGTCACCGCTCCATGGAGGCCTATACCTTTTGCCGTACCCGGCAGGAGCGGCGGATCTGGGCCATCAAGGGATTCGGTGGCATGGGCAAACCCATCTGGCCGCGTCGCTCCAGCCGCAACAACAAGGGGCGGGTGCCGCACTTCATGGTGGGCGTGGATGCGGCGAAGGAGTCCATCTATTCCCGCTTGCGTCTGAAAGAGCCGGGCCCAGGGTATTGCCATTTTCCCCTGGATCGGGATGCCGAGTGGTTTCGGCAGTTGACGGCGGAAAAGATCACCACCCGCTACAACAAAGGCCGTCCCATCCGGGAGTGGGTCAAAAAGTCCCACGACCGCAATGAGGCATTGGACTGTCGGGTCTATGCCATGGCGGCCCTGCACGGGCTGATGTCCATGGGCTTGCAGTTGAGCAAAGAGGCCGACCAGCGTGAGCAATATCCTCTGAAAGAGGGGCAACCCCCTCCTGAGCCTGTCGCACACGTCTCCGTGCAAATTATCGTGCCGAAAAAACTCAAAATTATCATGCCAGACAAACCCCGCAAGTCGTCCTGGTTGGGAGACTTGCGTGAACGGTGGCAGGATGGGAGACGCAGATGAGTTTTACCCAGGCAGAATTGGATGTGCTGAAAGAGGCCTATGCCGCCGGTGCCCTGCGCGTTACCCACGAGGGCAAAACGGTGGAGTACGGCTCAGAGTCGGATCTCCTGCGTCGCATCCGCATGATTGAGAGTGAGTTGGCAGCCGCTTCCGGCAAGGCCCGCTCCACCCGCACCCGTCTGAGTTTTTCCAGGGAGTAACGACATGGCGAGATGGTTGGATGGCCTGGTGGGATGGATCGCACCGGAGGCCGCGATGCGTCGTGCCCGCGCCAGGAACGTGCTGCAGGCCCTCCGTCGTGGTTACGACGGGGCCAAGACCGGGCGGTTGACCAGTGGCTGGACCACGGC
>CAIWLA010000537.1 GCA_903913345.1 uncultured Magnetococcales bacterium
CCGCTAGGCGCAAAAAGGCGCGCATACTATCAGTATGTAAGCCTTTTTGCAACGACGCGGGCGGACCAAAAGACAAGCAAGATGTCCAAGTTATTTCTGCCAAGCTCCTAAGGGACCGGGCCTCGCGGTTGCGCAGCCCGCCAGCAAACAGGAGGTCAGCCGACTTTCCCGGTCCGCAGAGAGTTTCGTGTGACCATGCCCTGGCTATTGAGTGGGAGACCGAAGATGCATGACAAGGTTGTCAAACCCTCCATCCTGATCGTGGATGATGTCCCAGAGAACATGAATGTTCTCAAGAATGCCCTGGAGGATGAATATACCATTCGTGCGGCGTTGAATGGTCCATTGGCCCTGCGGTTGGCGGTCATGGATCCCAGACCGGACCTGATTTTGCTGGACATTGTCATGCCAGGCATGGATGGATATGAAGTCTGCCGACAATTGAAAAAGGATAGTCGCACGCAACATATTCCGGTGATTTTTGTCACGGGCAAGTCCAGTGGCGAGGATGAATTGGAGGGGTTCCAGGTGGGTGCGGTGGATTACCTCGCCAAACCCATCAGCCCTCTCCTTGTCAAGGCCCGTGTGCGGCTGCATATGGCCATGGGGGAGCAAAATCGTTGTCTGTTTGAGATCAATAAACGCCTGACCGACAGTATGGAGGAGTTGAAAATCCAGCAGATTAAGTTGGAGGTGCAAAACGAAGAACTGATGCGAATCCAGTTTGAACTGGGAAAGGCCCGAGACCGATCCATGCATCTGTACAACGCCTCCCCTCTGCCCTATCTGACCATCGACGCAGAGGGGGTGGTTCGCGAGGCCAGCCAGAAGGCCGTCACCTTTTTTGGTGTTGAACTGGATGACCTGGTGGGGGGCACACTCTCCCGTTTTGTCTCTTCGGAGAGCCAGACCGCCTATTATCTGCATGTCCGACAGGTCTTGCAAACCGGGGAACTGGATGTCTGCGAAATCAACCTCTCCCTCGCCAACGGTTCTCAGGTTCTTGTCCGCCTTAACAGCATGCTTGACCAGGGGACGGAAGAGGGCGATTCCCGATGGATCACCATGATTCGAGACATAACCAACCAGGCCATGACCACAACCTCCCCGACCGGCATCTTTCGGACCGACCTGCTGGGCGCGTTCCGTTATGCCAATCCCAAATGGTCAGAAATCACCGGCATTTCCCTGGAAGAGTCATTGGGCAATCATTGGTTGCGCGCCCTGCATCCCGATGACCGGGACCGGGTTGCCGAGGCCTGGGCGACGACCGTGACCAAACAGATCGACTTCCGTGCCGAATTTCGTTTCATCCATCCCCTCAGCAGGGCCGTCATCTGGGTTCTCGGTCAGGCATCGTGTGAGTTGGATGCCGGAGCACATCTGCGCGGGTTTACCGGCACCATCACCAACATTACCGACCTGAAAGAGGCAGAAGAGTACCTCAGAGAGAGTATGGATCTGCTCGGCAAAGCCCAATCCATTGCCCACATGGGTAGCTGGAAATTGGCAGTCGACAAGAGTTTCATGTCCTGGTCGGACGAGGTTTATCACATTTTCGGTTTGATTCCGAACCAATCACCCGCCACCTATGATGGATTTCTGGATCACATCCATCCCGATGATCGATCCAGGGTGATTCAGGCAATGCAACAAACCTGGTTGCATCCAGCCCATCGGTACCAGTCCGAACATCGGGTGAACCATTCGGATGGCTCAGTCCGGATGGTTCTGGAACGGGGGGAGGTCATCCGCAACGAGTCGGGACATCCCTTCCACATGATCGGGACCACCCAGGACATCACCGAGGTGCGGCAGATGGAACGGGCATTGTTTGAGCATGTGGAACGGTTCAAAAGTGTGTTTGAATGCTCTTCGCTGGGCATCGGCATTGCCTCTCCAGAAGGAGATCTGCTCCAGACCAATGCCGCCTTGGGGAAGTTTTTGGGATATGAAGAGGCAGAACTCCAGGGCAGAAACATCTCCGATTTTATCCACCCGGAAGATCTTGAAGCAAGCCGCTGGGAGTTGAATGACCTGATCGAGAGAATGACCCCATCGGAGGAAAAGGAAAGGCGTTATCTGCGCAAAGACGGGCAGGTGGTCTGGTGCCATGTCGCCCTGTCCGTTGTTCGCAATGCAGAAGGCAATCCGACCTTTATTTTTATCATGCTGCAAGATGTCACCCACAAAAAGGAGCAGGAGCGGACACTGTCATGCGTCAAGGAGGAGGTGGAAATGCGGGAACGGAAACGATTGGCCAGCACCATTCATGATGGTGCCATTCAAATGTTGCAAGTCGTGCTGTTGAGTACCAAGTCTGTGTCAACGGTTCTGCGACGCGGCCAACCCTTGCGTCCGGAGATAATGGATGCAACGTGTCACGACATCACAGACATCATCAAACAATTGCGTGATTTATCCACGGATCTGCATCCCTCATTCCTGGACCGGATGGATTTGGCCGAAGCGGTCCGTTGGCGGTCTGAAAAACTGGCAAAACAATCCGGGGTTGTCATGAAGGTTGACGTGGATGGGGAGGTGGGCACCCTGGGAAGCATACTGAAAAGAAACGCCTATTTCATTTTCCAGGAAGCGGCGACCAATGCCATCAAACATGCACAATGCAGCCAGATCGACATCCTGTTGCGAAAAACCAGCAAGGCCATTTTGTACATGCAAATCTCTGACAACGGCCAAGGTTTTGAATGGGAATCCATGAAAAAAAGTTTCAAGGGCATTGGCCTTTCCATTATCCAGGAACGAACGGCCCGAATGAATGGCGAGGTTGAGTTTTTTAGCACACCGGGCAGAGGAACCTCCATTATCATCCGGATCCCATGCCATGATTAACATTCTGTTGGCAGACGATCATGCCATATTCAGGGAAGGTTTGGCTGGACTGTTAAAGACAGAGGCCGAATTCACAGTGGTGGCTGAGGCCAAAGAGGGTGACGAGGCTTGGCGATTGATTCAAATCCATATCCTGGACATCGCCATCCTGGATATTTCGATGCCGGGTTTGAATGGCATTGAAGTGGCCGCAAAAGTCAAGAAAAGGCGTTTGAAAACGCGGGTGGTGCTTTTGACCAGTCATGACGATCCCACCTTGGCTCTCCAGGCCAATGAAGCAGGCGTGACCGGTTACATATTGAAGGAAAACAGCTATGATGAGTTGAATCATGCGATCAAGATCGTCCATCGCGGTGGCCAATTCATGAGCAAGCAGGTCGCTCACAAACTGGAGGAGTTTCTCAATGTCAGCGAACGAAGAACCCTTTCTCCACGAGAAAACGAGGTGCTGGCCCTGATCGCTGGCGGCCATACCAACAAGGACATTGCCCGCCTTTTGACCATCACCCCACGCACTGTGGATACCCACAGAACACGACTCAAAGAAAAGCTCGGTTTGCATACCATCGGCGAATTGTCTCAGTTTGCCATCAAGGCGGGCCTGATCACATAGAGACCCTGGCACCGCTCCCCCTTTTTTTGGATCCAATCCTCCAGGCAACCCAACCGTTTTTCAGTTCAATACACCGTGATGTTCGGTGAAAAAACGTCATCCTGTAGAGGATTTACTCGATATTATTTGCCTTCAGGTTTCATTATTCTTGCTTCCAAGTCAGAAGGTCGTTCTTGAAATTTTTAATGCTCAGGCAACAGGATAAAAAGGCAATATCATGATTTCATTGGAAAACAGCAGGAAATTTCTCGTTTCTTTGCAAGGAGGGGAATGTCAGTGTGTCGGATTCAGAGATGAATCCTTGTATGACGGGTACAGGCGACCAATCATTCCATTTATAAAATGGAATGAAAAAAACACAAACAGATGGTTTTCCAGAAAATTCAGAAAAAATATTGGGCCGTCTATTGACACCGATCAATCTGCACGAAACGGGATGATAAATTAAAAATAAAATCAATCAAACAACAAAATGAAGGATGCTTGCAGAATGAAAAATATCACACATTTGTTTTACACTATTTGACTGGTCCGCTTATGCCGAACATAATATACAGACTGATAAATCGAACGGTTTAATCTGGAAAAAGAGACAATAACGCAGTTTATGGGGAAAAAACCATGTCCAACAATACCGGCATCAACAGTCTCGTCAAATCAGGTCTTTTCAATACCACGGTCCAGGACACCATATTGTCCAGGAAGCAACCGAGTGTCGTCAGTGTATCCAGAAATTTTGGGTCAGGGGGAGGAAAAATAGCCGAGATGTTGGCAGAACGTCTCCACGTGAACTGCTATGGCCACTCAATGATCGACGAGTTGATCAAAAAGACACAAACAACCAAGAAACTGATGTCACTGATGGACGAAAAATTGCCCAGGCCCGTTGACAGCTTTATCTATTCACTGTTTCTGAAACCGGATCAATCCGTTTCCGGTTATTACAAGAATATCATCAAAACAACGATGATGATTGCACAGGACGGGGGCGTCATCATTGGACGCGGTGCGCGATTGATTTTGGCCAATCATCCGAACGTCTTCCGGGTCAATATTGAAGGATCTCACGATATATGTGCCAGGCGGGTTGCAGAACGCGAGGGAATCAGTCTGGAGGAGGCCATACAGCACATTGTGACAATCGACAAAGAGAGATCGCGTTTTCTGAAAGGCCTGTACAAGCGGTTTCCAAACAATCGCACCTATTACGATCTGGTCATCAACTCGGACAGGCTCGAACCACACAATGCGGTGGAGATCATCATCAGTGCCATGGAAAAGATGGGGTATCTTGTCCATGACCAGGAACCCAGGACAGAGGGTGCCAGGAAGAGTACCACTCCCACAAAACAGTGTGCCACGACGCCCAAAAAGATGAATGCGGTCAACCCAGGCTTGAACTTTTTGATCGTTGAAGATGAGCCGGAATTTTTTGCAATCGTCAACGGATGGTTGGCCAATTCTGTGGGCGCAAAGGGTTCCCCTCTCCAGGTTCCCTCTCTCAATCTGACCCATGCGACAACCTTCAGAGAGGCCGAAACATTCCTTTCGCAACAAAAATTTGATCTGATCCTGCTGGATCTCAATCTGGCCGACAGTCATGGATATGACGAGACCTTTGTGCGCATGAGCCAGAAAAAATTGGATACACCCATCATCGTGTTCACCGGCCTGGATGACGATCAGAAGGCCATACAGGCCGTTGCAGAGGGTGCCCAGGATTATCTGGTCAAGGGCAATGTGAACAAAAAAACCCTGATGCGATCCATCAATCAGTCACTGTCACGATACAAAATCATGAAATCCTATCCACGAATATAGGCGAAAGCAGGCTTGCTGCAGCCACTCCGACCCACTGAGATCCAAGAAGAGGCAGTGATATGAAGACTTGTAAACCCAAAAAAGACACCATTAAAAAAGGTCTGAAACGGCACATGTCAGAAAAAAATATAGCCATTTCGAAGGATGAGGCAATGATTCAAGAAAAGGATGGGAAGATTCTCAACTTCGACAAAATAAACGAAATGAAAGAGGATCTGGGTTCCGGTTTCCTCACTGTCATGCAGCATATTCTGCCAGGAATCCTTGTCCGGCCTGAGAAAATCAATCAGGCCTTCAAGATTTACAATCTGGTTCAGGTGGCAATGGAAAGCCATGCCTTGAAAAGTGTTTGCAGGCAGGTCGGTCTGTTGAAAATGGGAGAATTGGCTGCCAGGATTGAGTCTCTCGCCGCTTCTGGCGAACGCCTTGGTGTTGAATCTCTGATCGAACAATTAATCCCGGCCAGTGTGTCAGCCAATCATGCACTGACAAAATATTGTTCGACACTGGGACCAGCACCTTTGTTTCCCATAAAGGCGGTCATTTAGATACCCGGATCTGCGATGAATACTCTCTTCATCCCAAACAGGTCACTCATTCTCATCGCAGAGGACGATGAATGCATGATGTCAGCGTTGACCGTGTTCCTGAAACAAAACGGGTACGATGTCATGGAAGCCATGGATGGCCAACACGCTTTGAATCTCTTCACGCAGGCCCCTCCGAACCTGGTCTTGCTGGATATCGACATGCCGATCATGGACGGTTATACGGCTTGCCAGGCATTGCGAAACTGTCCATGCAGCGCACAGGTTCCCATCATCATGATGACCGGGTTGTCCGATAGCCAATCGGTTGATCATGCCTTTGCGTCCGGGGCGGATGATTATGTCACCAAACCCATCCACTGGGCCGTGCTTCGGCAACGTATCCGAATGTTGATCGAACGCCGTAAAGCGGAAGAGACCATCCAGCATCAGGCAACGTTTGATGGGCTGACCGATCTTCCCAACCGCGTGCTGTTCATGGATCGACTGGACCACGCCATTTCATTGGCACATCGCAACCAGGGCAATTTTGCAGTCATGTTTATTGATCTCGACCGATTCAAGGAGATCAATGACACGCTGGGACACGCATCCGGTGACGAACTCCTGCGCCAGGTGTTGCGTTGCACGCCCCCTGACATGACACCGTTGC
>CAIWLA010000538.1 GCA_903913345.1 uncultured Magnetococcales bacterium
CGTCATGAATAGTGGTGATGTGTTGCCTCGTCAGTTTGTCCATCGTACCTGCCTTGAGTATGGGGGAAAGGTCGGATGATAAACGAAATCGCTTGTCAAAGGTACGTTAATTTTTTGGAGTTGCCTTAAACCAAAACAGGACAGTCTATCCTCCCTGCAAAAAATGGTTCGAGCATGAGATTGGAGAGGGAAAGAAAGACCGATCCATCTCTTCCGGCCACAGTCGATGCAGATCGATTGGCCGATCATCTCTTTTAGTCATTGCAAGAGACCATAAGAAGGACAACACTGCGCAAGATAATACAACGCGTTGGCCATATCAAATTTTATTTCAAGATGACCACCAAAAAAATGAAATGCCCCGATTATTTCTTGTGCATCTGTTTTAAAATCCACCAGATAGCCAACCCTGTCAAACCGACATTGATTACAATGCCAACAATCCAAAAAGTGTTTCCCGCCGCCATGTTCATAGGCCTTTTTTCCAATCGTGTCCGGTTTTCTTGCCACCGGTTTTAGTGATCCGTTGCACTGCCTTTATCCGGCAGCCCGTGCGACAGTACAAAATCGGCCACCGGAAAGCAATTTTTTTTGCTGATTGTTGCCGGGCGAACCTCGACCGCCCGGCCCTTTCGATGGGATAAGTGGCCTTGGGCTACAATGTTTGCTTGATTTTTTGTCAAAAATATGGTTTCTGAAGGACCATGAATGGGTGCGCGAAAACGATCTGCTCTCCGACCAACACCGCCGGTTTGATCCTGGCGGGTGGTTTGGCGCGGCGCATGGGTCTCCAGGTGGACAAGGCGTTGCTGCCTCTGGCCGGGCGTCCGCTTCTGGCGCATGTCCTGGAACGGTTGTCGTCCCAGGTGGGTCAGGTGGTGATCAGTGCCAATGGGGACCGGGATCGGTTTGCGGCCTTTGGCAGGCCCGTCCTGGCCGATCTGCGCAGCGGTTTTCCGGGGCCGTTGGCTGGCCTGGAGGCGGCCTTTGCGGGCACACAGGCGGATTGGATCCTCTCGGTGGCCGTTGATCTGCCGTTTCTGCCCGCCAACCTGGCGGAAAAGATGCGGGCGCCTCTGCAACAGGTCTGCACCGATGAGGCGGTGGTGGCCGTGAGTGGGGGACGTTGCCATTATGTGGTGGCCCTGTGGCCGAGATCGATTGCGCCTCTGCTGACCGATGCCCTGGCCAACGGACGGTTATCCTTGCACGATTGGTTTCAATCGCATCCCCATCGGCAGGCCTTTTTCGCGGCCATGGGTGACGAACCGGACCCGTTTTTTAATATCAACCGGCCCACCGATCTGCAGGTTGCAGAGGGCTTGTCTGTGCGACAGTCGGCAACCGGTGCCGCTCCCGTTGCCTTTACCTGTACCGAGGTACATACATAATGGACATGGAAGAAGTATCCGTCATTGAGCAAGTGAATGATTTGCAGCAGTATGTCGCCCAAACCCACGATGTGTTGGCCCAGCAGGAACAACGCATCCAGCAGTTGGAGGCGGATGTGCACGAGTTGATGGAGACCCTGCACAAAATTCTCGACACCCAAAAAGAAGAGAAAGAGATTGTCAAAAAGAAGCTGGCAGAATTTGATGGATTGCACAGCAAGGTGAAAGATGTGGTCCATACCGCCACCGAATCCGGTCGCATGGTCACCACACTGGAAAAGCGCATGGATACGGTCAAGAAAGATGCCTTTTCTGGTGTGTTCATCAGTGTCATCGCCTTTTCCCTGCTCGTGATCCTTTCCATCTTCCTTCGTTGACAGGCCATTTAGGGGTATACCTTGAAAAAACATCCATCCCATCAGAGTCCCGATCCGGTTGTTCCGGTCGCGCCCGGCCAGGAGTCGGCCCCGGACGACACCACGCCCCCCACGGCCAATCGGACCCACGAGCGCATCAAAAAATCGGCGCGGGTCGATGAGCAAATATTCCAGGAGGGGTTGTCCATCGCGCTCGATGAGGAAAAACGCCGACAAGAGACGATCAAACCCGCCACCCGGAAAAAATTGAAAGAGGATATGATCAGAAGGGCGGAACAGGATTCCGGTACCATCGTGAATGAGTTCCAGTCCATGATTGACGGCATGTTGCCCAGTGCCAAAAAGGAGCGGGCCGCCTGCCTGCGGAACGCCGGCAAGGGACCATCGGCCCAGTCAAAAACGGGACGGAAAAAGGCACCGGTCAAAAAAGGGGGCGACCAGAAGGCCGACCGCGCCACCCGCAAAAAGACCGCCCGGAAAAAGGGACGCAAATAACGCATGAAGCGTATTGGAGCGCACGTCAGTACGGCGGGTGGGATAGAAAACGCACCCCTGAAGGCCCTGGCCATCGGTGCCAGGGCCTTTGCCCTGTTTACCAAAAATCAGCGACAATGGCATGCCCCGCCCTTGACAGGCCGGCAGATAGAGACCTTCCAACGTCATCTGGCAGAGGGGGGGTATCGTCCACAGGATATTCTGCCCCACGATGGCTATCTGATCAACCTGGGCCATCCAGAGCCATCGGGGTGGGAAAAATCATTGGGGGCTTTTATCGATGAACTCCATCGGTGCGAGAGTCTGGGATTGCCCCTGTTGAATTTTCATCCCGGCAGCCATTTGCGCCAGATATCCGAAGAAGAGAGCCTGGATCGCATCGGTGAGGCCCTCAATCGTGCCCTGGAGGCCACGCAAGGGGTCACGGTGGTGATTGAAAACACGGCCGGGCAGGGTTCCAATCTGGGGTATCGCCTGGAACAGATTGCCGGTCTCATTCAACGGGTGGAGGACAAGTCCCGCGTGGGGGTCTGCCTGGATACCTGCCATGCCTTTACCTCTGGCTATGAGATCCGCACGGCAGAGGGATACGACCATTTTTTCGCCACCTTTGATCGCCTGGTGGGCTTCCAGTATCTCAGGGGGATGCACCTGAATGATGCCAAGCCGGATCTGGGCAGCCGGGTGGATCGGCATGAGAGCCTTGGCAAGGGCAGGCTGGGTCTGGAACTGTTCCGCCGGATTGTCAACGATGCCCGACTGGAGGAGATCCCGCTCATTCTGGAAACCATCGATGAGACCCTCTGGCCAGAGGAGATTCGACTTCTGTATGGCATGGTGGAGGGGAATACCGGTTAGTCTGCCCCGGCCTCAGGGCAGCAGGTCCATCTGGGCGAACTGGGCCATCCGGGTTTCAAACCATTGATCCAACTGGTCGGCCAGTTGGACGGCCAGAATCACCTGGGTGGGATTTTTGTGCCATCC
>CAIWLA010000539.1 GCA_903913345.1 uncultured Magnetococcales bacterium
CGCCTTTTCAAGGGCGGCGGTCTCCTGGTTGTCACCTGTCAGCGAATGAGCCACCCGCAGCAAGTTAGCTAGGCTTGCTGCCAGATACTTCATGAACTTTAGTAGACTGAGTCTGCGACGGTACTTGAGCCATAGCACTCGCTCAATCCTTCGGTAAAAATTGGACGCCGCCGCGATCACCAACAACCTTGTTTTGAGCAGAATACGCAGCTGCCGCGCTGACACCCGGTGCAAGACGTCGAACTTCAGATGGCTTTTCCACGCCTTGAAGATCACTTCAATGCGCCACCGCAGGCCGTAGATACCGAGGATCTCCTTAAAGGTCGCTTTGTCAGTGGGAATGTTGGTGAGGAATATGGTCCAGGCCATCAGTTCCAGAACCGCCTGGGAAGGGTTGTGGCCCTTACTCTCCTTTTTGGCTTTCATGCGCCTGAGGTTGGCTATTTCCGCTTCAACTGGTGCTGCCAGAAGCCGCACGCGGGTCTGCTCCGGGTTGTTGAGGAGCACTTCCATGTCCAGTTTCCCGTGATGCTTGAGGATGGCTGGCAGGTCAATCGGCAACCCGGTCTCCACGTTCAGATAGGTCACGCCGGTCTTGTGCCGATAGATGAAATCCGCGCCGAAATCACAGTGTCTTTGCATTTCAGCGGCGGTGA
This sequence comes from uncultured Magnetococcales bacterium, assembly GCA_903913345.1. GTDB lineage: Bacteria > Pseudomonadota > Magnetococcia > Magnetococcales > Magnetaquicoccaceae > Magnetaquicoccus. The sequence continues at coordinate 657 of CAIWLA010000539.1, forward strand.
GATAGCCGCGGTCGCGCAGAACCAGATCGCCTTCCCTGAGTTCGAGTTCAGGTGCGGCAGTCAGGTCGTTTTTGCTGTATGGATCAATGGAAAAGTCGATTAGTTGCCCGCTGACTAGGTCGTAAACCGCTTGGATTCGCGCATTGCAAACACTGGAACAGCCATTGGAAACCCCGGAGAACTCGGGGAACAAGGCGAGGGGAAGTTTTATGACTGTGCTATCCTGCACCAACACCCTGCGATAGTCGCGGAAGTTCATTTCGGCGAATTTTCCAGCCTCCGTGTCTTCGGCTACTTTCACGGAAATCACATGTCCGAGAAGCGCCTTGAGAAAATCCTCAAAACCCTCGCGAAACCGCAGAGCGACAGCTTGCCGAGAGGGGTCGGCACCGTCATGGCTTTCGATACTTGAGGCCAGATCATTGTAGCTTGGGGAACCACGGAGGCTTTCTTCAACAAGCGAGGCTAGTAGATTGATTGGATTGATTTTGCGGGGTTCGCGTTTGACGAAGCCCGTCTCTCGCGCTTTTTGGTTCAACCACTCTTCCGTAAAGAGGACTTGTCCAATGGTGAGTGGCTTTGTATCTGTTTTTTGGTATGGGGGCGTTTTTCGCCGTTTTTCGCATCGTAAATAAAAAATAGTATTAATACTATTGAAATGCAAGCATAATATTCTAACAAATCAAAAAAATATGGGACACAAGATCAAGATTCAGCGAGTCGAAAGAGGAGCGACCAAATCCTTTTACGTGAATTTCCCCGCAGCCTTGGCGGAGGCGGCGCAGATCGAGAAGGGAGAGGAGATGGAATGGCTGGTGGAAGACCGGAACACGTTCGTTCTCCGCCGCGTGGTACCAATAAAGCCCGTGGTTAAAGGGAAAAAGCTCTTAACTTGACGCGCATGCCTGACAGGGGTCGCAGCAGGTGCTGCTATTGAAGCACCTCCCCGGATCTGGCACCCCTTCAGGGTGCAAATGTTAGGGGCGTCGGAGGCCCGGGGTATTCGTCGCTGACGCGCCTCAACCCCG
>CAIWLA010000540.1 GCA_903913345.1 uncultured Magnetococcales bacterium
CACTCGGTGGCTTCACCTCGGGCGTAAGAGCCATACAGCACGGCAAAATCCACAGGAATACCATCATCCCGCAACACTTGGATATAGCTTTGTACCGTCTCTACAATAGATTGAGCAACCATGTCCGTATCTCCTGTGCCTGTTGCATGATTTTTTCTGCCCTCTGCGGTGATGGAGGCGGAGCCACTTCATCAGCGTATCGCCCTTCCAGGCAATGGGTGTTTAATTCAGACAGGCATTCGCCCGTTTTTTGGTCAACGGGCAACTTGGCTCGTTGCATAAGAGTGAGCAAGTTATGGATTTTAGGTGGAGGGTCACCCGTTACCCGGAACACATGGGCCTTGATGAGCTTTTCCATGGCCAAATGAAGAAAAAACAGCCCGTGGCGGATTTTCCCCTTCTCCAAGGCGATTTCGGCCATTTCCCAATCCTCGTCGGATCCTGTGCGCCAGTAATGGATATGTTTTTCGGCGTTCATGTTTTTCTCTTCCCTCCTCGTTTCCGCACAATCTGAGCCGGTTGCCAGTGGGTGACGGCCTCGCGGGTCAGCTCCAGTTCCCGCAGTTGTCCGTCGAGAAATCCCGCAAAATAATCTCCCATGCCGGTGCCATATTCCGGGTCCAGGGCGTTGTGCCACTGCTTGAGCCAGGGGAGCAATTCCAGCAGGCCCGCCAGCAACGGGACCAATCGTGCGGTCGACCACCCTTCGTGCATCCGCATGTCGATCAAAAAACTGGCCACGGCCTGTGCCTGCTGCAACGGGTTCCAGCCCGCCCAGGCGATCACCGGTGTGGTGTCAGAGGCTCGTTCGCACTGACTATAGAGAATAAATCGCTCCTTGGGAACATACAGCTTGCCCCGCAATCGCCAACAGGTCTGCCCCTGGAAATCACCGCTGGCATATTTGGGGGGCACCGGAATGTCGCCCACCGACTCCCCGGCATCTTCTTGCCGCTGCAAGGCCCAGGTATGTTCCCAGGCCGCCCGCTTGCGCAGACCGGCCTCGGTATAGCGCAGAACAGGCAAAAAGGGGACCGCCTCCTCCAGCACCAGTTCGATCACCAGATCGGTCAGATCAAAATCGGATCGTCCCCGGTAGAGTTCGGCCATCTGCACAAAATCGCCATCGTGGTGCAAGGGGTCCGCCAGTCGGGCGCAGGAGATCAACGCTGGGGTCTCCTGCCAGACGGGCATGGCTTCCAGACGATCCAGCAGCCATCCCCGCAAGGCACGTTGTTCCTGTGTTGGCCAGGATTCCAGATTCCAGCGACGCTTGTATTCCGGTTGTTCGACCAGGCGAATGTTATGATGGGTTTCGATCAACTCGATCCGCCGTTCCACCAATGTACGATAATCGGCAGGCCAGTGGCTGGGCAGATCGGTGATGGGCCGGGAACCGTGCCGCTCAAACCAGGTGGATTCCAGCGTGCCTTCGGCCATCTGGCGGGCCATGATCATTTCAAAGGCCCGTTCTCCCAGTTGGATGTCTGGCGGTTCGCCGGGAAAGGTCAGATCTGCCTCAATGATGCCGTAAAGGCGATAGCACTGCCAATCCAGTTCCTCTTGCAAGGCGATCATGCGCTGCAACAAGGATTGGGCCTGGGTGCGGTGGGCGTCCAGAGCCTGCCGGGTCAGGGGAAAGGCGAGTTGGGCCGGGAGATGAGACTGGCGTTGTTGGGCGAGTTGGTCCAATTGGGTGGCGAGGGTGAGGGGTTTTTCGGCGGGGATGGGAAACCCTTTCAATCCGGTGCCAGTAAATTCATAAAAATTTTCAAACTCAATGGTGGTTTGACGCGCACCATGCTGATCAACTGTGCTGCCCTTGTTATGAAAAATCTGCTTCATCCAAAAACAAGCCGTGGAACTGTTGAGCAACCCCAGCAGTGCCAGATGATCTGCCTCGGCAGTTCCCGGCGGCAACTGGATCACCGGGGCCGATCTGTTGAACACCTTGTCACCTC
>CAIWLA010000541.1 GCA_903913345.1 uncultured Magnetococcales bacterium
GGTACGGACAGGAACCACGAACGGCACAGCCTGGACTTCTGCTCCGACGACTGCCTCCTTCGAAGCCAAAACAGTTTCGAGCGTCAACATGACTGGAAAATCCGAACCCTGGTCGCTGACTTTTGCGGCTGCTGAATGCGCTCTCTCCCTGGTGGGTGGTATTCAATTGGCCTCCAACCAGTCGATCATGATGCGTTTCAAGGGTACTGCCCTGGCCAACGCCATCAACTTTGCCAGTATTGTCCTCAAGAACCTGAAGACCGCATACGCCTGGCCGGTAATCTAAGAAGTTTGCAATTCACAGGGGAGGGGATAAAGTCCCTCCCCTTATTTCCTCATTTGAAAATTCAAGGGAGTTTTAGATATGCCAGCTCGCATGAAACCGCTGCTAAAAACCTTTCCGCTACCCAAAACCGATGCTCTGTACGGTAACGATAATCCGGATGACCCAACCACCATCACCATCAAGCAAGCTGATCAGGGGACAGCCTCTCTACGCGCCGCCGAATTGAACGACTTTGACATTGAGCGCACCATTCAAAATGAAGGATCGAGCGCCGTAGCCCGGAAACGCATTTCATTCTCTGTCATCCGGAAGATCGAAGTTTGCAATACTGTTGTGGGCTGTAATCTCCAGACCGAAGGTGGCAATCCGTTCTTTCGTTTTGGCCTGAACAACAGCGGCCCAATTTCCCAGGAAGAATTCTGGAAACGATGGTGTTCTCTCGATCCAATCGTTGCAGATGAAATTTATGCCTGTGTGATCGAGATGAATCCGTTGTGGGGCACTGAAGATAACCCAAACGATTAGAACTCCCCACGCATTACAAAGAATTGGGTGAGGAGTTGGAAGAATACTATGGAAAGCTGAATGAACTCAGGAACGGCCTGACGGTCGATGGCATCGTGACTCCGGAGATACTCATATACCTGGAAATGTGCGAGAGTAACGGAATACCGCTCGTTGCGGGTGGATTACTGAACCAGCCTCACATATTTCTGATCGAAGCAAGTATTGCCCGAACAAAACGATCCATGTTCGAGCAAATCAGCGGAGCGAAAACGAATGGCAGCTAAGGCAACCGAATACCTATCCAAAAGACGCAGCTCCATTCCTCTTTATGATGAAGATCAGGAAGAGTACCTACAGGAGTTGCAGAGCAAGGTTTCCAAAACAAACCCCGACTTGCATCTTGGATGGGAATTCGATAATGGCGGCAAGGGTATTCCGCGTGTGACCGTATCGGATAAGCGGGGCAATACCCTGACCACTGACATTCAGGGGACAAACAAATACAACCAGACCGGCACAGTATTCTTTGCCGGTGATAACTCCACGAAATCCTATCAGGTTGAAATACTTCCCCATATCAAGCACATTCTCGACCCCCAGGCCGGGATTCTTGAGAACCAGTTGGAGACTTCCTCCGAACGATTGGCCGGTAATCTGAACGACTCATTTCAGGCATATTACGGCAGGAACATGCAAACGGATGCCGATAAAACCCCGCTGGATTATTTCAGCCGGATGACTTCGGACTCTCTCGCCAATGTACTTGGCGGTACGAAAGAACTAAGATCTGCCCTGCATACTGGCGGCGATACGATGGAAGGGCCAGGGGAAAAGGCAAAACAGTTAGTTCCAGATTTTATTACCAGGGATCCCAATGCGCCGGGTGGCCAGAGGGCATCAACCCCTCTCGAAAAACAAAGAACCGAGAAAATGGTTCGCTCCCTGGTTGGAACTCCCACGCCGGTGGATTCCAATGAACCGGACAAGATTCAAACATCCTTTATAGACCCACAGACTGGAACAAGATTTACCACGCCCCTGACCTGGCAGGAGATGTTCCGTTACCAAAAGACCAAGGGCAATGCCTATAACGTTGGGAAAGAAGGTACATCTGCCTATTCATCGGTTCAGAGAACTTTCGTCAGGGATTCCAGCGGCCAGCCCATCATGGATGGTAACGGTATTCCGGTTTACTCGACAAAATTCCAGACCGCGACCGGTGATGGCGGGAAAACTGCCAAGTCCACCGCTGTTCCGGGTGGGGCAAAGATTGAAGTATTTCCAGAACGGCCCACACAGGTGGATGTATTCAACTCGGAAACGCGAGAATACGAATCCAGAACTGTCATGGCCCCGATTGTGCCGCAGTTCCCAAGAGATCAACCGAAGAAAGGCAGGAATGCCCCTCTGATTGAGGCGCTTAACTTCAATCCCGCCACATTTGAAGATACTACAACCGAAGCTGTTCGTTCGGGAGAACGGAGATGGGAAATTGCTTTTCCAACCCCCATTCCCGGTGGTGCAGTAACCAGCGGTTCGCAGAAAAATAATGATGTTCAGAGATATTCGGTAC
>CAIWLA010000542.1 GCA_903913345.1 uncultured Magnetococcales bacterium
CCACCAGTATGTGCGGGATCACCTCCGGCAGATAGGCAAAAAAGGTGCTTCCTTCCCCTTCCCCCGACTCCACGGTGAGGGTGCCGTGGTGTGCCTTCATGAGATCCAGACTGAACGGCAATCCAAGACCGGTGCCATGTTCTCCCGCCGTGCCTACGGTTGAGCTTTTCTCTTCCAGACAAAACAGTTTGGCCTGACGCCTTTTGGCGATGCCGACGCCGTTATCCCGGACGGCCAATGTGGTGGGTGAATCGTCTGGACAAAAGAGACGGATCTCTCCCCCTTGCCGACAGAATTTAATGGCATTGGTCAACAGGTTGCGAACCACTTCACCCAGCAAATTGGGATCGGCGTACAAGCGACAATGGGCATCAATGGTATTTTCCATATGGATCCCCTTTTTGGCGGCCATGGGAGCCATCTGGTCGATCAGGGTCTCGCCGAGAAAATGGGCGTTGATAAACCGGGCCTTGGGGGTGATCTTGCCGGTTTTGAGGCGGCTGATGTTCAACAGCTCATCGATCATCTGCACCATTTTTTGGCTGCTGTCCAGCATCCAGCGGACGAACCCCTTTTGTTTTTTGCTGAGGGGATCCTTTTTGTCGTTGTCCAACAATTCCAGGAAGCCGAGTATGGTGGTGAACGGACCACGCAGATCATGGGCCACCAGAGAGACAAATTGATCTTTCAGTCGGGTGGCCTGTTCCGCCGCCTCCTTGGCGTGATGCAAGGCGATATCCTGCTCGCGTCGCTGGGTAATATCCCTGGGAATGACGACGGCATGCCATCCCTCTGGACGCCGGATGGGGGAGATGGAGGCGGCCACCGGAAAGGTCTCGCCATTCTTGCGGCGGGCCGTGAATTCCGTGATGCGGTTGACCATGGTGCCCTGACCGGTCTGGCGAAAGTCCGGAAAGGTGGCGATCATTCTCTTTTTGAAATCGGAGGGTGGCAGCAACAGGAAAACCGGCCGACCCAGGATGTCGTCCGCTGCATAGCCGAAGGTCTTGGCCGCCGCCGGATTCCAGAAAATGATCTGAGCATCCTGATTCAGCAACAGGATGGGATCGTGGGCGGAAGAGGTGATAATATCCAGCTTTTCCTGGGTTTCCCGCCATTGGGCGGTTCGGGAGGCGACCCGATTCTCCAATTCATCCCTGGCCTGGCGCAGGGCATGGATCGCTTCGGTCAAGGCCAGGCTGTTTTTTCTCTTGTCCAGGGTGTGGTGCAGGGCACGACTGACGGTTTCCAGATTGATGTCGGTTTTGTGGAGATAATCATCTGCCCCGGCACGCAGGGCCTCCAGGAGGGCCTCCTCCCCGCTGGTCCCGGTAAACAGGACAAAACCGGCCTGACAGCCCGCCGCCCGCAGACGGTGGATCACCTCGGTGCCCATCTCGCCTTCCAGACGATAATCCACAAAAACCACCTGTGGCGCGGAGGAACGGAGGGTGTTCAGGGCCTCGGTTCCGGTGGCGCATTGGACGCAGGAGATGGGCCAGTGACGCACCTTCTTCAGCAATCCAGACAACAAAGCCCGTTCCACGGGATTGTCGTCAATGATGAGTACGCACAGGGGTTGATCCATGCTGTCAAGCCAGCCTGTGTGGTCTGAGATCAATGGTTGGCAAAGACATGGGTGGTACCATCCCGATTGAAGGTGACCACCTGATACGGTTCCGGCTTTTCTCCCGGAATCTCCATGCCGGGGGAGCCAACGGGCATCCCTGGGGCGGCAATCCCCTGGACAGCGGGGTGTTCCTGCAACAAACGATGCAGATCTCCGGCCGGGACATGACCTTCCACCACATAGTCGCCCACAACGGCTGTATGGCAAGAGGTGACGCCATTCGGAACGCCGAATTGGCCCTTTACCGCCTCCATGTCATCCCTCTTTTCCACGGTCACGGTAAACCCATTGTGGCGAAGATGTGCGACCCAACCGGTGCAACATTCGCAGGAGGGGGATTTGTAGACGGTGATCGGGATGGCTGGTCGCTCTTCCCTCGCCAACAGCCATCCGGTTCCGATGGTCAACAAGGTCGCGGCTCCCACGCCCAGCCAGCGAAAACGGGAGAATTTTTTGGTGGGACGGGGGGGGGCAGGACGACGCATCAGCAGACCTCTACCGGTATTATTCGTGAAAATCGAAGACCTGATGCCCTTTGCGGCGTACCATGGCATCTCTTTCTGCCCGCTTCAGGTCTTCCCGCACCCTTTCCGACACCAGGGCCTCAAAGCTGATTTTTGGCGTCCAGCCCAACTGTTCACGCGCCTTGGTGGGATCGCCCAATAAGGTTTCCACCTCTGTGGGGCGGAATCGAGAGGGCGTCACAATGAACCCTTGGAACCGGATTGGAGTGTCTGTTCGATCACGGATTCCACCACCCAGGATGAACAGAATTCCGGGATCCTACACAGGTTCAGCCAGTTAGGTCAAGGAGATCTCTCTGTCGCCCTCTGCGGACAGTCCGTGCAGTGCGGAAGAGAGATTTCTCTCCCCAAACGAAAGCCAAGTCGGTGGATGGCACCCTTTTTCGGGTTCTGCCATTTCGTTCCTTGCGCCAGGAATGGCAGAGCAGGTAGGCTCTCCCGATGGAACAATGTGATCGGATGGGATCTCCCGTCCGGATCCAAACATTATTTGGCCCAAGGAGAAAGACGATGCGTCTCACATCCCTGCTCATTCCCCTGTTGGCGGCGGGGTTCTCTCTGCTCGCCGGAGAAGTACTGGCCCTGGATGTCAATATCACCAAAGATATTCCGTCCATTACCGTCCAACATGGCAAAAAGACGGTCACTGTCCAGCGCGTTCAGGATCCCACGGCCGTCATTGATCCCGAATTTGCCAAAATCTCCCGCAAATGCCCGCCCTTTTGTGCCCATCCCCTGGAGGCCGCACCGGGTGTCAAGACCATCGGCGAGGTGGAGTTGATCCATTTCATGAGCAAGGAATTCAAGGATGGCACGGGTATTCTGGTGGACGCCCGCACCCCCGACTGGCACGCCAAGGGGACCATTCCCGGCTCCATCAATGTCCCTCATACCGATCTCTCCCCCGGCGGAGCCGATTCAAAAACCCTTGAAAATGCAATGAAATTGTTTAACGTGACCAGACAAGGGACGGGATGGGATTTTTCCAAGGCCAAAACTCTGGCCATGTGGTGCAACGGGGCCTGGTGCGGTCAATCCCCCACGGCCATCCAAAACCTGCTGAAACTCGGCTATCCCGCCGACAAGCTCCTCTACTATCATGGCGGGATGCAATCGTGGAAAATGTTTGGGTTGACTGTTGTCCCGCCAGCAGAATAAGAATCCTGCCATTGTTCGGATGGTTTGCGGTCCCGACCGGGGGGAACGGATCCCCCCTGGAACCGCCCGTCATACACTGAAAAAGATGGCCCATCCAGCATAACCTGTGGCAGCCATTCCATCCGGTCTCCCCGGAAAAAGCGCGTCCGAATAGGGTGCCAACGGACCAGACCAAGGATCAGGGACAAATTATACTTGACAAATTTGACAAAAAACAGTATATTCCCCGTGCCTTCTTGACCTGGAGGTTCGCCCCTTCCTCCCCCTGTTCTCAGCCGGTGGTCACAATGAAAAAATACCCAATCCCTCTCCTGATTTTTTGGTTGTTCCTGTCAACCGCCTGGTCTGCCCATGCGGGTATGGTGGGTGATTTATACCTTGCCAAATATGAGGGGCATTCCATCAGCATTGAAGTGGATGTCGGTCTGCTTGGCAATGTGTGTCGATTGTACATAGATGGCAGTCTGGTCGGAGAGGAAAAGGTGTTTACCGTGGGTCATCCGAAATCGTTGCGATCAAGAATCAATGATAAAGAGGTTCTTGTCTCGGTCAATGAGGGGATGATTGCAACCGATGTCAAGATGTTCATTGATGGGACGGAAATTTCCCTCAAACAGGAACGTTAGTGCGCGCGTTGAGTCGATCGTTAGCCTGGATCATCGTTTTCTTGCGTAATGGGTGGTCTCCTGCCCGATGAATCTGCAATCCAAAACCACTTGGCTGACTGTTTTCCTTTCCATCTCCATGGTGGCCCTGGTCGCCATGGTCAGCCTCTTCTTTTTTCGCCAATTTTCCATGGAGACGGCGCAAGAGCATGTGCGTTCGGTGGCCGAAATTGTGCGGGTCAGTCTGACAGAATCCATGATCAACAATGTGATCCGAGACCGCCAACAGTTCATGCGCCGACTGACCGATATCCCAGGCCTGTTGCTGGTCCGGGTCGTCCGCGGACCGGACGTCGATAAACAATTTGGTGCGGGTCTGCCCACCGAACAGGCGGCGGATGAAACAGAGCAGCAGGTGTTGGCCACCGGCCTGTCCGTCTTTCGTGTCGTCGGGGAAAAAGAGAAGCCCACCCTCCGGGGAACCGTGGCCTTTATTGGCCGGAATGAGGGCGAACCCAACTGTTTGAGCTGCCATCAAGTGGTCGATGGAACCGTACTGGGGGCGGTGACTGTGGAAGTTTCCCTCGCCACCCTGCAACAGAAAGCGGTTGGCACCATCGCCGTCATGATGGGCATCATGGCCCTGTTCGGTGTCATCTTCACCCTGCTGTTTCGTTGGCAACTGTCCATGATCGTGCGGACCGCACGAGGGGTACAAAAAGTGGTCGCCCATGCCAGGGATGGGGATTTCAGTGGCCGACTGGAATATCACGGCACCGATGAGGTGGGCCAGATTGCCTCGGACCTGAATGGCTTGATGAGCCATTTGCAACGCGATCTGGGTGGCATCAGTCGCGACATTGCCCAACTGCTGAGTTATGAGTTGCAGGGCAACACCAATCTGCTCACCACCACCACCGAAATGGTGGAGGTACTCCTGGAGGTGGCACAGTTCAAACAGGCCGTGGAGGAGGACCATTCGGTTCAGGATGTCTATGTACGCATCGGGCGGGTGTTGACCGATCAGTTCTGGGTCGAACATTTTTCCATCTACGAGGTAAAAGCCAACAGCAACCATCTTCGACCAATGCTGGTGGATGGCGAGATCAATGCCGATTGCCTCTGGTGCACCGATCAGGTTTTGGTGCGGGCGGATGCCTGTCGTGCCCAACGCACGGGCCATATTGTCCATTCGTTCCAGGATCCCTTCATCTGCCCCTGTTTTATCCAATCAGAGGCCACCGAGGGGATGGGCCATCTCTGTATTCCCATCATTCATTCTGGACTGGTGGGCAATGTGGTCCAGATTGTGGTCAAGCGGGACAACGGCCACCTGTACCAATTGTTGTTGTCCTTCATCCAGGTATTTCTCCGTGAATCGGCCACCACGGTGGAGGCAAAACGTCTGCTGGATACCTTGCGCGAATCGTCGTTGCGTGATCCCCTGACCACCTTGCACAATCGACGCTTTCTGGAAGAGTATGTTGTCACCCTGGATTCCACCACCAGACGGGGCAAAACCCTGTTGTCCGTCCTGCTGCTTGATCTGGATCATTTCAAGGAGGTCAATGATACCTGGGGCCACGAAGCCGGAGACAATGTGCTCAAGGCCTTCGCCAAGGTATTGAATGCCCAGGTTGTGCGCGGTTCGGATATGGTGATCCGTTTTGGTGGCGAGGAGTTTTTGGTGATTCTCCAGGGCAATGATGCCTCCTTTGGCGTGGCCATGGCGGAACGGATTCGACTGGCCGTGGAAAATTTGCGTATTCCAACCAACGGTGTCACCTTGCGTCGAACGGTATCCATTGGTGTGGCCAGTTTCCCGGATGATGGGGACAACATTTCAGAGGTGATCAAGCGGGCAGACTTGGCCCTTTATCAGGCCAAAGAGGGGGGACGCAATCGGGTGGTGCTCTACAAAGAGGAGGAGATTCCGCCCGACGCGCCGGTCGAAGGATGATTGTCCCTGGATAATACCCATGGATGACGGAGATGGTGCTTCCGCAACCAGGACCACTCCCGCGCCGCATGGGGTGCCAACAACGGCATCGCAAAACGGAGCAGACCATGATGGCTCAAACGACTGCCGAGAACAGGCGTCATAAACATGGACGAACTGATCCGGTGTGACGACCTTGCCAGGGCATATTGACAAGCGCGAAAATTTTGTGTAGCCTCGCCCGCCTGTTTTGCCACCTCTCCATGCCATTGCCGACGTAGCTCAATTGGCAGAGCAACGGATTTGTAATCCGTAGGTTCGGGGTTCGATTCCCCGCGTCGGCTCCAAATAGATCAAAGACTTACGGTCACTCATAAGGTGGCCGTTTTTGTTTTCCGCGTTTGTGGGTTCCTCTATGGGTTCCTTCTGCTTCTGGCTACCCTTGATTGAGGGTGATTTCTGCCTCCCGTCGGGTGCCTTGAATGTCATGGGTTCCCCCGTGGGTTCCTCGCCAG
>CAIWLA010000543.1 GCA_903913345.1 uncultured Magnetococcales bacterium
ACGATCAAACCCATATCTCTTGTCAGGAGACTGCTTGAGCTATTCCTGCCACCAGGAATCGACCATGTAGTCCTGGATCCCTTTGCTGGAACGGGAACCACTTTGGTTGCGGCTATTGAGCTTGGTTATAAGGTGGTCGGCATAGAAATAGAAGAGAAATATGTAGATATTATTCATAGGAGATTGAATGAATCTTTGTTGACGGTAGGGGAAATGCAGTAACGCCATAGTGCACATACCCCGCTATCTCCTGGCTCCATCATACTGAAGGTGTTCCTTCGGGGCGGTTTTGCGGCGTGGCGCAAATACGGGACTCCGTCCCTCACCCTGTTGGAGACCATGACGGTCCCCAGACATCTACAATCGTTTTAAAAGAAAAGTGGATTTGCCTTGGGAATGCGGCTCCCCGCCTCCCCGGCTTCAGTGCAGATACCCCCTCATCTCCCGCGCCATCTCCCGGCTCCATTCCAGCAGCAGACCGCTCATCCCGGCGGCCATCCCGTCAAAATCCGTGGCCTCGACCGGTTCGCTGGTAAACTGTGACTGTTGCACAATCAGGACTTTGCCCGCCTGGCCGTCGAGCAGACGCCAGCGCACCTTGAGGACGATCCGGCCATCCGCCCCCCGCTCGAAGGCACTGATCTGGCTGACGATCCGTAACGCCGGGCGTTCCTGGATCTGGGCAGTGGGGAAAGAGAGACGATTCGTCCCCAACAGGGTGGAGAGATTTTCCAACACCACACGGGAGATGTTCTCCCGCAACGTATCCCCCCACTGTTCATACTGGGCCAACTGGAGATGATTCTCGCTGCTCCGCGTGACCATTTGCGAACGGTTGAGATAGGGGGGGATCTCCACGGGATCCACCACAATCAAGGGCTGATCCACACCCGCCTTGGCGGCCGCAGGGGTGGAGGGCGTCGCCGATGAGGCCATCGGCGTCAGGAGAAAATAGTGGACCGGTGGCGAACCACTCAAACAGCCACCGCCCACCACAAGCGGCAACAACAGGGCCATGCCGTGGGCCATCCTGCGGGAGATCGAACGAGAAATACCCATTTTTTTCCTCATGATAGGCTATTTTTCCTTGCCAAACAGCAGGGATTCCGGCTTGGCCTCCATCATCTCGATGAAAGACCGGACGGCGCGGGCCGTGGCGGACAACTCTTGCGTCATCTCCAACATGTTATAATGCAACGGCGCATTGGGGTTGAACATTCCCTCCAGGCCAAGCAGACTCTTGTCGTCCTGGGTCAATGCCTTCTGGGCCGCCTCGGCCACCCCGTTCACCCGCTCTCCCAGCGGCACCGGTTGCTGGTTCAGGGTGGTCAACAGCCGGTCCAGTTGGGCCGTCGCCCCCTTGAGAGAATGGATGGCCTCCAACAATTCGGGGCCATTGACGGTCCGGTTGGCCCCCTTGAGGGTGCCGTGCAACTCCTCGGCTATCCCGTTGAGCGGCATGGACTGCAAGGTCTTGAGCAACAGAGAGATCGATTCGGTAATCTCACCAATCGAACCCGACATGGTGGGCATTTCGGGAAATTTGCCGGGCATGTTGTCCCGCTTCAACGGCATCTCCGGGTGCATGTCCAACTCCACAAACCGTTGCCCGGTCAGATAACTGCTGGTTTGCAGTTGGGCACGCAGACCCCGTTGCACCAGGGCCTCCATCAGGTCATAGGCGGCCGCATCCGCCTCCTCCCCCTCATGGCTCGTGCGGAGGGCGTCCATCCGCTCCGGCTCAATCTGGATCAAGACCGGAATGCGGAAGGTGGTGTTCTGGGTGTCATACTCCATACCGATTTCCGTCACCTTGCCCACCCGGATGCCGCGAAATTCGACTGGCGCACCCACACTCAACCCCCGCACCGATTCATTGAAATAGAGCACAAAGACAATCCGCTTGGCATAGGTCTGGTCGGTGATCGTCGCCTTGTCATCATACAGCCAGAAGGTGTGATCGTTCTGAATCACCGCTTTCTCCCGCACGGTATCCGGGGTGTCAAAGGCCACACCCCCCGACAACAGCGATTGCAATGACTCGGTCTTGACCTTGATCCCATCGGCACTGATGGAGAGATCCACCCCGCTGACCCGCCAGAAACGGGAGTTTTCCTGCACCAGGGTATGGTAGGGTGCCCGGATGAACAGGTGAAGATAGACGCTCCGCTTGTTCGGAGCCAGGGTATAACCCAATATCTCGCCCGCCGGAATATCCCGATAATAGATCGGGGAACCGGTATCCAGCGAGCCAAGCGCATCCGTTTGCAGGATATATTTGCCGCCGGGTTCATCCATCTGCACCACGGGAGGGATCTCCAACCCTTTGAATGTCCGGCTCGGATTCCCAGGCCCTGGCTCGATTTCAATGTGGGCACCCGATACCAGGGTGTCGAGTCCAGAGATTCCCCGCAGGCTCATCCGGGGGCGGACGACCCAAAATTTGCTTTCCTGGCGCAGATAGGGTTCCGCTGCCCGCTGCATCCGCACGTTGACCACCACCCCGGAGAGATCGTCATTGAGCTGGATGGTCTGCACCTGTCCCACCTCCACCGCTTTATACTTGATGCGGGTCTTGCCGGCCACCAATCCCTCTGCCGTCTTGAAATGGATCTGGATGTCCGGCCCCTTTTCATCCAGGGTTTTGTACGCCAGCCAGCCACCGATCAGCAGGGCCAGCAGCGGCAGCAGCCAGACCAGTTGAAAACCACGGGGGGTATAGGGAATCGCTTCAGGCCAGCTCTCATACCCGGTGGTTGGCGGGGCGGTTTGGGGGTTCTCGCCCGACTGATCCCCGCCCGGCCCCTCGTCGGGTCGGGTGGGTGGCGGCGTGTCAGTGACGGATTGGTTCATGCGGTTCCTCCAGGAGATCACACATGAGACGGGGATCGAAACATTTCGTGGCCAACAGGGTCAAGACCACCACCAGGCCAAAAAAGGTGGCCCCATGGCCCGGTTCGATGGTGGTCAGGCTGCCCAGTTGCACCAGGGCGGTCAAAATGGAGATCAAGAAAATGTCCACCATCGACCAGTGGCCAAACAGTTCGATCACCCGATAGAGGGTGGTTCGCTCCCCGGGACGCCATCGGGAGCGATAATGGACCGAGAGCAGCAGAAAGGTCAGCACCCCCAGTTTCGTCAGGGGAACGACAATACTGGCAAAGAAAATGAGCGTGGCCAGCGGCCAAAAACCACTTTCCAGCAGATGCTGAACACCGCTCAGGATGGTGTCGGGTTCTCCCTGGCCGAACCGGATGACGGTCATGATGGGGAGCAGATTGGCCGGAATGTACAGAAGGGCGGCGGTCAGGAGCAGTGCCCAGGTGGTGGAGAGACTGGCCGGTTTGCGGGGGTGCAACGGCGTGCCACAGAGGGGACAGACCACCGACAGGTTAGTCTGGCGTGGGCGGTGGACCAGCAGGGCGCAGGTATGGCACCGCAGCAAACCGGTGCGCAAGGCGGTCGGATGAACCGGGG
>CAIWLA010000544.1 GCA_903913345.1 uncultured Magnetococcales bacterium
CGATATACATGGTCACCACCGCCGCCAGGATCAACCATAATTCATTGACCAGGGAGGCCCGAAAAGCCTGGGCCGCCCCCTGAAAGGTGCTCTGAATGTTCACCGGCAGCCCCATCTCCCGCTCGGTCGTCTCGATGGCCGTCACCGCCTCCCCCAGAGAGGCCCCAGGGGCCAGATTGAAGGAAAGGGTCATCGCCGGAAACTGCCCCTGGCGGTTCAAGACCAGAGGGGCATGACGCTCTTCCACACGGGCCACGGAACTCAAGGAGACCTGCCCCCCATTGCTGGAGGTGACCCGCAGGGTGCCAATGGTCTGGATCCCCTGCTGCGGATCCGGCTTGATCTCCAGCACCACCCGGTACTGGTTGGCCTGGGTAAAAATGGTGGAGATCAACCGTTGCCCAAAGGCATCATAAAGGGCGTTGTCAATGGCTGCGGATGTCACCCCCAGTCGCCCCGCCGCATCCCGATCGATGACCAGATAGGCCTGCAAACCTTCGTCCTGCTGATCGCTGGCCACGTCCCGCAAGGCCGGAATCTGGCGCAACCGATCCACCAGACGCGGCCCCCACAGGGCCAGATCCGCCTGACTGGGGGACTCCAGGGTGAATTGATACTGGGTGCGGCTGACCCGCTCCTCAATGGTCAAATCCTGCACCGGCTGCATGTAGAGAATGACACCCGGTACGGTGGCCACCGCCTCCCCCAACCGGAGCAGCACCGCTGCGAGATCGTCCCTGCCCCGCTCCTCTTTGGGCTTGAGGGAGATGAGGATGCGCCCGCTGTTGAGGGTCACATTGGTCCCATCCACCCCAATGAACGAGGTCAGGCCGTTCACCGCCCGATCGGCCAGAATCACCCTCGCCAACTCCTGATGGCGATCCGCCATGGCGGCAAAGGAGATGGCCGCCGGAGCCTGGGTGATCCCCTGGATCAGCCCGGTATCTGCCTGAGGGAAAAATCCCTTTGGAATCGCAATATAGAGCACCACGGTCAATACCAGGGTGGCCAGGGCCACCAGCAGGGTAAGCCCCTGATGTTCCAGAACCCGCCGCAACAAGTTCCCGTAACCCACAATCACCGGCTCGATCCAACCCCCCTCCCCACCGTGGAGGCCCCCTTTCCCCGCCTCGCCCCTGGCCTTCAGGAGACGGGCACAGAGCATGGGGGTCAAGGTCAGGGAGACCACCGCCGAGATCAGAATGGAGACCGCCAGGGTGATGGCAAACTCCCGGAAGAGCCTTCCCACCACATCGCTCATGAACAACAGGGGAATCAGCACCGCCACCAGGGAAAAGGTGAGGGAGACGATGGTAAAGGCAATCTGTCGGGAGCCTTCCAGGGCCGCTTGCAAGGGAGACTTGCCCGCTTCGATAAAACGGGCAATATTCTCGATCACCACGATGGCATCATCCACCACAAAACCGGTGGAGATGGTCAAGGCCATCAAGGTCAGGTTGTTGATGGAAAAATTGGCCAGATACATGACGCCGAAGGTGCCCACCAGCGACAAGGGGACCGCAAAGCTGGGAATGATGGTGGCCGGCAGATTGCGCAAAAACAAAAAAATCACCAGCACCACCAGACCCACCGCCAACATCAGTTCAAACTGCACATCCCGCACCGAAGCCCGAATGGTCAGGGTTCGATCGCTGGTCTCCTGCACCGACACGCCGCCGGGCAATGAGGCCCGCAAGCGGGGAAGCAGTTTTTTGACCTCTTCCGCCACCTGGATGACATTGGCCCCCGGTTGCCGCTGAATATTGACAATGATGGCCGGGTCCAGCCCGGCCCAGGCCGCCAGGCGACTGTTTTCCGCCGACTCCTCCACGTCGGCCACATCCCGCAAAAAGATGGGCGCGCCGTTTCGATAGGCCACCACCATATCGGCAAACTC
>CAIWLA010000545.1 GCA_903913345.1 uncultured Magnetococcales bacterium
CATTCCTGTTGAGAGGATCAGGGGTTTGCCGGTCTGGGCGACATGCCGGATCAACGGCAGGTTGACCAGGTCCATGGAGGCTATTTTATAGAGCGTGACCTCCAGCGATTCGAGAAAGTCCACGCTGGCGAAATCGAACGGGGTGGAAAAGATGGCCATGCCCACCTGGCGGGCGTACTGGATCAGCTCTTTTTGCTCTGCGAAAGGCATGGCCAGCCGGGCAAACATCTCATACGTTGTCTCCTCCAGGCCGATAATCTGTTCGGCGTAACGGCTGCTTTTGACCTTGCCGGAGATGCGGCTGTTGGCCTGAAAGGTTTGAAATTTGACGGCATCGCACCCGGCGGCCTGGGCCTGATCCACCAACTGTTTGGCCATCTCCAGGCTGCCATTATGGTTCAGACCGGCCTCGGCGATGATATAGGTGCGGTGGCCATCGCCAATCACCGTGCCGTTGGCCAGGGGGACGGTTTTTTGCAACGATACACGAGGGGGTTTGCGGCGCACCTGGGCCAGCGAACCATCCTTTTGACAGAGCAGATCCGCCAGATCGAACGCCTTGTGAAACAAGACCTGGACATCGGCATAGTTGAAGTCGCCCCCCGCGCCAACGGAAAAGAGGCCGCGAAATTGGGCGATGGCGGCCCGGGTGCGGGCAAACTCTTCCTGGAAGCCGATGGATTGGATGGGATAGACCGAGGGTTCCCAGTGGATGCTGCGATCGAAACAATCGCTGCGGCGGGCCAGGCCCGTCCATTCCACCTGGGTGGCCACCTGCTCCATCAGGGTTTCCGGGGGGATGGAGAGGAGTGGATCCCCTTCCCCGTAGCATATTTCGACCGTCAGGAAGCTCTTGTCGGGTGGGGCGGTGGCTGGGGCCATTTTTTTGTTTTCGGTAATCCGGTTGAACAGCAGGCGCGGGGAGTCATAGTACAACCAGTGACAGCCGGGGGGGAGGATGGCGGGTTGATTGTAGGCCAGAAAGATCGAGCAGATGCCCCGGAATTGCAAGCTGCTGGCGTGGCCCAGCAGGCGTGCGGTCAGGGTGATGGGTAACGTCGAGACCACCACATAATCCATCCCCACGGACCGGGATTGGCCATTGGCAAAATGGATGGCCTCCAGATGCTCCCCGGTGTGCTGGATGGCCTGCACTGCCCATCCGGTGTGGCAGCGGCCGCCCAAGGTTTGAATCTTTTCCAGGATGCGATCAAAGATGCAGCCGGTGCCATACTTGCCCACCGCGTTCCACTGTTGATGGTAGAATGGGGTGATTTTTTGGCGAAATTCAATCCGTTTGGGTGCCCAGACGGCACTCATTTGATCCGTCGGGATGCCCCATATTTTTTGGGGATACCGTTCGAAAAACATCTCCCTCAGGGTAGGCCCGACCTCGGCGTCCATGTATTCCCGATAGGTGGTCGCCCGTTTTTTCTCCTCTGGATTGCGGACGGCCAACTCAGCCAGGATCTGTTTTTTTGTTTCAACTGGAAAGTGCGAGATCCCTTCCCAGGAGATGGGATAATCGTAGTAGGTGTCAAACTGTTCTCCCTGGGCGTTTTTGCACCAGAATTCCCCCTTGATCAGCAGATCGCCGAATTCCGTCTCCCAGAGGCGGGCCAATGCCTGATCGGGGGTATGGAAGATGTGCGGTCCCACATCCACCAGGAATTCTCCCCAGGGCCAGGTTCGGCACATGCCGCCGACCCGATCCTCTTTTTCATAGATATCGACCGCCCATCCATTTTCCAGCAGCTTCCAGGCCAATACCAGTCCGGTCGGACCGGCCCCCAAAATAATAGCCTTTTTTTTCATCCTGCGTTTCCTGGGTGAAGGTTGGTCGAATGGGGGGGATCATCCCTTGGCACAGAGAGCCATCAACTGCGAATAGGCGCGGGTGATCTCCTGGCTTTTGCGATGGGCCAGATCCCGCAACTCGACCCCCATGGAGGCGACCCGGTCCGGGTGATATTGGCGAATCCGTTTGCGCAGGGCCGCCTTGATGCGCTCCGGGGTCGGTTCTCCCTTGATGCCCAGAATGCGCCGCTCCTGGAAACCCTTTTCTTGCGGCGTGATGCAGGACTCCTCGCCCTCCTCGCAATACCAATCCTCTTTGGGTTCCGGGCGTTCCTGTCCGCGATGACGCAAGAGGTTGACCTCGGTCTCCAATTCGACGATGCGTGCCTCCAGTCGGGATTGTCCCTGGATCCGGGTCTCCAACTGTTGATTTTCCTGCTGCAAGGTGCGCAAACGGGCCTCCAGTGGGGCACTGTTCGGGACCGTTTTGCCCCTCTGTTGCCACTGTCTTTCCAGGTTGTTGACCAGCTCGGTTTGGCCGGACAGCTTGCCCAACAGGGCCTCTTTTTCGCTGGTCAGGTTGCGCACGGTGCGATTGAGACCCTCCACCCGGTTTTCCAGACGGGTGACGAGTTCGGTTTTTTGGTCCAGTTGGCGGATGAGATCGTCATAACGACCGGCCCGTTCGGTATGGGTCTGTTTTTCCGCGCTCAGAGTTTGGAGCCGACTCTCCAGGGTGCGCAGGTGTCCAGCCAGTTCGACCGTTTTGTCTGTTTGCTGCTTGAGCCTTTGCCCCAAATCATTCTTTTCCGCCTGGAGGCGCATCACGACCGTTTGGGCCGAGCCATCCTGGCCGCGCAGGGCAGCGATTTCATTGTTCAATTGACTGAGGGTCTCGACCCACTCCGGTTGGGGCCGATTGGCGATATCCTCATCCAGAAAAAAGAGTTTGCCCTTGTGGAGAATATGGCCTTCCAGGGTTTGCACCTTGTCCCGAAAGATGACCGGGCCACCCTGATGTTGGATGACCGTTTCGTAGAAGATCTCGTTCTGGCTTTCGACAATGGTATAATCCATCCGGCAGTGGTGGCACGACTGTATGGTGCCCGCCGCCTGTTTGGGGACAATGACGGCCACGTTGCAGGCATAACACTTGGCCCGGTAATAGGTGTTGCGTTCCTGGGTCAGGCCGATCCGTTCCACGGTTCGGCGACCCATCTGGTCATAGACCAGGCATTTGCGGTGACCGATAATTTCAATGGAATAGGGTTTGTTGCACGCCGTGCAATGAAATTTCCAGAAGGTCACGGAGAGGGGATAGACGACGGTCAACCCCTTGCCACAGGCACGACAATGGGTCGGCAGATAGTGGCAATTTTTTGTCGATGGTGTCGAACGAGTCGCCGTTTTCCCATCCGGCGGTGGGACCGGCTGACTTCTGGACGGGGTTGGGTGCGCGGAAACGGCAATGCCCATCGGATACCTCTTTGATAAATAATACAATATGCCTCTTGGACATGTTCAACAACAAAACATGTCACTACGGAATTGACCGTATTAATGCAAGACAAAGGCCAATCATCCAGTCCGTCCGTTCCTCTCTTTCGGCATGGTGGTGCGTACAGTCCAAACTCTGTTTGACACGG
>CAIWLA010000546.1 GCA_903913345.1 uncultured Magnetococcales bacterium
TGGTCCCCGGATGACGGCGGCACATCTCGTATAAAATCAACAAGGATTGGTATGCGGGAGCAGTCGGATGAAACTGGCAAAGATGGAGATCACAAACTTTCGTTGTTTTGAGTCGTTGTCGATTCCGTTTCATCCCGATGTGAATGTGCTGGTGGGTGCCAATGGGGCCGGGAAGACGGCCCTTCTGGATGCTGTGGCCATTTCACTTTTTAATATTGTCAGGCCCAATGACAACGGTGGCCCGTTCCAGCGCGATGTACAGAAGACCCTTCTCCGTTCCTCGGATATTTATATTGCGCCCAGTTCCGAAAATGCTAAAACCGGACGCAAGAATTTTGTTCGCTTTCGCACTGTGGCAACAGATTTATATCCCATTCCAAACCAAAAAATTCCGCCCCCTCTCTCTCCACAACGGGACGATGAATCATCGACACTTGCTTGGGACGACGAAATCACCTACGGAATTTCAGATCATTTCGAATATCATCTAACAGGATCTGATCAACTCCAAGCGTATTTCAAGAAACTGTGGGATGAGGTACGTAACACGCCCAAGGCAGAGACCCCTTTTCCAGTCGTTGCCTATTATCGCGCCACCCGCGCGCTCTCTGGGATGCCGGAGATGGGTGATTTTTTTAATCTGACGATGAATCGGGGATGGGCCTTTGAAAATGCCCTGGATGCCGGGGCAAACTATCAAGCCATGTGCCAGTGGTTTTATTTGCGGGAAAATCAGGAACTTCGTGAGAAACACCACAGACATCGCAACGGGGAAGCGGATTTTTCCGACCTGAAGGCGGTGCGCCATGCCTTGATCACTATGCTGGACAATGTGGAGGATGTCTTTTTTGACGACAATCCTCCCACGTTAAAGATTGCCTGGATCAACCCTGGAAACACGCCGAAGGTTGTCTCCCTGGAGCAATTGAGCGATGGTTATCGCAATCTTTTGGCCCTGGTCCTGGATTTTGCCAGACGGCTTGCCCAAGCCCACCCCCATTGGAAAAATCCGCTGGAGACTCCCGGCATCTTGATGATTGATGAGATCGATCTCCATCTGCACCCGAAATGGCAACAGCGCGTTATTCCCAACCTGCGCAGGGTGTTTCCCAATACCCAACTGATTGTCACCACCCACAGTCCACAAATATTGACCACGGTACATCCGGAAAATATTTTGATTCTCAGGGATCAAAAATTGTATTCGCCGCCCGTCAAAACCTATGGTGCCGAAAGCAGTCGAACCTTGCATCAGGTGATGGAAACAGAAAGCCGCCCCCCCGATAACGAGATCTCCGTATCAATCAGAAAACTGTTCGAAATGATCCATCGAGAACAATTCAGCGAGGCCGGAATGGCATGTGAACGGCTTATGAAAGAGATCGGCATCGATGAACCGGCCCTGCTGGAGGCCGACATGATAATCAAAAACAGGTTGTGGGAGCGGGAGTTGGGTCTGTGAAACACTGCCATAAAGCCACCACCGAACCCGCCTGTCTTTCTGACTTTCGTGCAAACCATCCAGATGCCACCTGGGACCATCTTCGGAATGAGAGAAGTTGTTACAGTGAGATCCGCGATACCCTCTCGTCCAACCAGTCTGGCCTATGCGCTTATTGCGAAATATTCTTGCAAGAGGATAACCGACAGGTTGCCCATTTTCATCCCAAGAGCGACACCACAACCGCGCACAATTGGTCTTTTGACTGGGAGAATCTCTGGCTCTCTTGCAAAGGCGGAACCCAGATCCACCACCACCCCGATCCAGCCCATTACCTGCCCCCACTGCCTGAGAACAGCAGTTGCGATGAGAGGAAAGGAGATGCCATTCTGGACAGTCTGGTTCTTGCTCCAAACGATGTACCTGCCTTTCCACGCATTTTCCGTTTCAAACAACGGACGGACGGCATGGAGATTGTTCCAGACGAAGCGGGTTGTCAACAAGCGGCCATTCCGGTTGCCAAAGTGCAGCAAACCATCGATGCCTTCAATCTGAACTGTCATCGCCTGTCTGCGGCCAGGATGGGATACTATCGACCCATAGAGAGTGCCATCGCCAAACTTCAGCAATCCAAAGATCCGCGCAGAGCATTGGAAAACCTTGTTGCACGGCATCTGGCCAAGACGCCTAACGGCAACTGGCCGCTTTTTTTTACCCTCCTGCGGTGGCGGTTCAACCATACCGCTGAAAAATATCTGCTATCCATCGCATTCCATGGCTGAAACAGGCATCCATGACCAAGGGCAAATCCTCCCCCGGCCAACTGCAAAACCCTCTCCGCACCCAGTGACCACGCCCCCACTCAAAAAACTCTTCCGCGAGATTGCCAGCGGATTGATACGCGACCAGATCCCCCTGCGTCAGCGTCTGCGGGCGTTGGAGCAAAAACAGCAACGGGGCGAGGAGATCACCGAACCCCTGGCGGCCTGGCGGGCACAGTTGACCGCCTCCCAGGCCAACCGCGCCAAACGGTTGGCCGCCCTGCCCCTGCTCCGCTATCCCGACGATCTGCCGGTCGCCCAAAACCGCCAGCTCATCGCGGAGGCCATCCAGAGACATCCCATCGTCATCCTCTGTGGTGAAACCGGTTCCGGAAAGACCACCCAACTGCCCAAAATTTGCCTGGAACTGCGACGGGGCACCGGCGGCTGGATCGGCATCACCCAGCCCCGCCGTATCGCCGCCCGCACCATTGCCGACTTTCTCGCCCAGGATTTGCGCTCCGAAATCGGCGAACTGGTGGGCTACAAAATGCGTTTTACCGATCGCGTCAGCCCGGATTCGCTCCTCAAGGTGATGACCGATGGCATCCTGCTGGCCGAAATCTAAAGCGATCGCCTTCTCTCCCGCTACGACACCCTGATCATCGACGAAGCCCACGAACGCAGCCTCAACATTGATTTTATCCTGGGCTATCTGAAACAGCTTAGCACCAAGCGGTCCGATTTAAAAATTATCATCAGTTCCGCCACGTTGGACATCCAACGCATCGCCCATCATTTCGGGGATGCCCCCGCCATCGAAATCCAGGGGCGCACCTATGCGGTGGAGACCCGCTACCGTCCCCTCCACGCCTGGGACGAAGAGGCCGACAGCGAAGAGAAAAATCTGGAACAGGGGGTTCTGGAGGCGGTGCAGGAACTCTGCGCCCTGGGACCACAGGGGGATATGCTGGTCTTTTTGCCCGGCGAACGGGAGATCCGGGAGGTGGGGGATCTCCTGCGCAAGCAATCCCTGCCCCACACGGATATTTTGCCCCTCTTTGCCCGTCTCTCCATGGCCGATCAGCACCGCATTTTTCATCCAGGCCCGCAACGGCGGATTATTCTGGCCACCAACGTGGCGGAGACCTCCATCACCGTGCCGGGCATTCGCTATGTGATCGACAGTGGTCTGGCGCGAATCAGCCGCCACAGCGGGCGCACCCAGGTCCGCCGTCTGCCGGTGGAACGGATCGCCCGATCTGCCGCCAATCAACGCCAGGGCCGCTGCGGACGACTGGCCGATGGGGTGTGCATCCGTCTGTTTTCCGAAGAGGATTTCATGGATCGGCCCCTGTTTACCGATCCGGAAATTTTGCGGGTCTCCCTGGCCGCCGTCACTTTGCAGATGAAATTTTTGCAACTGGGCGAGATCGACGACTTTCCCTTTGTGGACCCCCCCGGTCGCCCGGCCATCCAGGATGGGTTGCGCCTCCTGACCGAGTTGGGTGCCCTCACCGAGCGGGGTCTCCTGACCCCGTTGGGCAGCGAACTGGCCCGCCTCCCCCTGGAACCCCGGCTGGGACGGATGGTGCTGGCGGGCAAAACCTATTGCTGTCTGACGGAAATGTTGGTCATCGTCTCCGCCTTGAGTCTGCCCGATCCCAGGGAGTGGCCCGCCGAAAAACGGGGCCAGGCCGAGCTGGCCCACAAGAGGCATCTGAACCCCCAGTCCGATTTTATGGGATTGCTCGCCCTCTGGTCTTTCATCGAGGCCGGGCGGCAGGAGGCGGGTTCCAACAACGGCTTCCGCCGTTTTCTCAAGGAAAATTTTTTGTCGGTCATCCGGGTGCGGGAGTGGCAGGGGATTCATGAACAGCTCACCCGTCTGGCCGGAGAACTGGGATTGGTGCATAATTCCGACCCCGCCGGTTTCATGGCGATTCATCAGGCGATTCTCTCCGGTTCGCTGGGTTTTATCGGCTTCAAGACGGAGATGCACGATTATATCGGCGTCCAGCAACACCGTTTTACCATCAATCCCGGTTCGGTCCTGTTCAGGAAATCCCCCACCTGGATCGCGGCGGGAGAGTTGATCGAGACCACCCGTCTCTTTGCCAGCACCTGTGCCCAGGTGGAACCGGAATGGATCGAGACGGTTGCGGGTCCGTTATGCCGCCAACACCATCAGGATCCCCACTGGGAAAAAAAATCGGGCTGTGTCCTGGTCTTTGAGCGGGTCACGCTCTTTGGTCTCACCCTGATTGCCCAACGCAAGGTCCAATTCGGGCCACTGGACCCCAAACGGGCCAGGGAGATATTCATTCAGGGTGCCCTGGTGGAAGGGCAGATGCAGACCACGGCGATCTTTTTTTCCCATAATCAGGGGTTGATTGCCGAGGTGCGGGAGTGGGAGCATAAATCACGGCGCAAGGATTTGCTGGTGGACGAGCAGACCCTGTTTGCCTTTTATGATCGGCAGATTCCCGATTTTGTCCACAGCACCCATCTGTTTCATCGCTGGTATTGGCCGGCGCACAAGCAGAATGCTCAATTGCTCTTTTTCACCCGTGAAATGTTGTTGCGCCATACGGGCGCGGGGATCACGGGGGAAAGTTTTCCGGGACATCTGCGGATTCATGGTCTGGAATTGTCGCTGGAGTACCATTTCAATCCGGGCGCGGGGGAGGATGGGATCAGCGTCCACGTGCCGCTCCCCTATCTGAATCAACTGACGGCCCCCCCCTTTGAATGGCTGGTGCCCGGCCTGTTGGCGGACAAAGTCCTGGCCTTGTTGAAAACCCTCCCGAAAACTCTTCGTCGCCCCCTGGTGCCGTTGCCCCAGGCCCAGCAATACTGCCTGGAAAACCTGCAAGACGAGGATCAGGGCAAGCCGTTGGGGGTGGTCCTGGGCCATCTCCTCTCCCACCGGTACGGGGTGGTCGTCCCGGCGGAGGCGTGGCGTTTTGCCGATCTGCCGGACCATTTGCGGATGAATTTTATCATTATTGACGAAAAAATCGATAAAAGGGTGGCCCAGGGGCGGGATTTGCTCTCCCTTCAGCAGCAGTGGGGCGGGGTAGCCCAGACCAGTTTCCGCCAGCTTCCAAAGGCCGACTTTGAGCGTACCGGGGTGACCCGTTGGGATTTTGGCTCTCTGCCGTCACAGGTGGTGGTGGCGGGGGAGCGGGGGACCACGTTTGGCTTTCCCGCCCTTCAGGATGAGGGGAGTTCGGTCTCCTTGCGTCTGGTGGAGAGTCCCGATCAGGCGCGTCGTCTCAGTCGGTGGGGTCTGGTGCGTCTGTTTGCCCTGCAACTGCCCCAGCAGGTGGGTCCACCGGAAAAAAAGGGGCGCGTGGCGCAGGAGTGGATGGGGCTTCATCCCGCCTTTGGCCCGCCCAAAGGGTTATGGTGGGAGATCACCGCACTGGCCCTGGCGCGGCAATTTCTCGATGGCGCGCCGGAGGAGATTGGGACCGAGGCCCTCTTTTTGCAGCGTCTGGCGGCGGGTCGGGGTTCATTATCGAAAACCATCGAGGAGACTCACCGTCTGGTGCAAGAGATGGTGGTCCGTCATCGGGCCATTCTGGCGGCCCTGGCCCCGTTGAGCGGGCAGCCGGTGGGTGTGGAGATGCGGGCGCACCTGGATGAATTGATTTATCCGGGTTTTTTGCGGGAGACCCCCCCGGTGTGGCTCAAACATTTTCCCCGCTATTTGCATGCGGTTTTGCTGCGGTTGGAGCGGCGACCCTTCGCGCCCCTCAAGGATGCGCAAAGGGCGGCGGAGTTGGCCCCGTTGTGGCGGCAATACCAGACGGTGGCCAAACGGCAGGCGGCGGAGCGGGTCTGGGATCCCGAATTGCAGCTGTATCGATGGATGCTGGAGGAGTTTCGGGTTTCTCTCTTTGCCCAGGATTTGCGGACCGCCTTGCCGATCTCCATTCAGCGGCTGGCGCAGCAGTGGGGGAAGGTGATGCGATAATCCCTCATACAGCGACCAGCAGGGCCTCGAATCGCTCGTCTGGCACCCTCTGATGCTCTTCCTCCAAGGCTTCGATGCAGACCTGGATGCCTCCCGGATATGAACAATCGCCTCCTGTTTTGTCCCCCCAGGCTGATACAACCGGGCAGACTGGGACATTCCGCCACCCAAAAACCATCCTCTCCAGGATAGATGATTACTTGCCGCATTCAATCCTCCCATGATCCATTAATGTCCAGAACGCCTTTCAAGACAACGCCTGCTCCCGCAAGCGGCGCACACTCATCGCATCGAAGCGTTTCCGCCATGGCCGACCCTGCCTCCTGTTGCAGTATGGGTTTTTCCGGTCAGTCTATGGGTTTTTGCCCCGGTTTGCCACCGTTGACGGCGTTCCCCTGGACAAAAAAACACCTTTTCCTGTCCCGCAAAAAATCGATGGCATTCCGGCCATCCAGAAGATAGAATGGCCGAAGTGATGGGAAAAGTCCGTCCCCCTCACCCCTTTGTCTCAAGAAAAAAATCCGGGTATCCCGCCATGAAATTTATCGACCCGCGCATCGACTTTGCGTTCAAAAAAATTTTCGGCAACGAAAAGGCCAAGGAGGTGCTTGTCAGTTTTCTGGAAAGCCTCCTGCAACTGGAGGGAGAACGGCGCATCGCCGAGTTGACCATCCTCGACCCCTTCCAGGCCCCCCGGATTCGGGAGATGAAACATTCCATCCTGGATGTCAAATGCCGGGATCATCGGGGCATTTCCTATATTGTCGAAATACAGGTCCAGAAGGTGTCCGCCTTTCTGAAACGGATTCAGTACAACTCCGCCAAAGCCTACGCGCACCAGATTGCCCGGAGCGAAGAATACCCCAGGCTGAATCAGGTCATCGCCATCACCATTACCGATTTTGTCCTGTTCGAGGATTTTAGTCACTGCGTTTCCCGGCACGAATCCCGCGAAACCACCACGGGTCAAAGCTATCTGCAAGATATTGTACACTTGTTTATCGAACTGCCCAAGTTCAATCAATCATTGGAGGAAGCCAGCGGCATTCTCGACCTGTGGATCTATTTTATCAAATATGCCGGATCTCTGCTGGAGGTTCCAGAAAAACTGAGTGCGAACCCGTTCCGCCACGCCTTCGAGATGGCCATGGTCGCCAACATGACCATTGAAGAACTGGAAATGTATGACAATGCCGGTATCGCCATCGCAGATGCGCGGGGAGCGGTTGAACTGGGCGAACTGAGAGGCGAGCAAAGAGGCATTCAGATCGGCGAGATGCGCGCCCTGCTCCGCTTGATCCAACGCCGTTTTGGTCCCGCCCCAGATTGGGTGCAGGCCAGGCTGAAGGCCGCCGATGGGAAG
This sequence comes from uncultured Magnetococcales bacterium, assembly GCA_903913345.1. GTDB lineage: Bacteria > Pseudomonadota > Magnetococcia > Magnetococcales > Magnetaquicoccaceae > Magnetaquicoccus. Next base: position 7,548 of record CAIWLA010000546.1, read on the forward strand.
ACACTGGAAACCTGGACAGACCACCTGCTGGACGCCCGGTCACTGGATGAGGTTTTTCAATAAGGGCGGGGGTCGTTGCAACACCCCCAAGGAAAAGACCCTGTTTGTGAACATTGTTTCAACATGAAAACAAATAGATGCGACAACAACAAAACCTCGTCCAACCCGACATTCCGTTTGGGTGCCGATCCCACCCAAACCGGATATATTGGTTTGAATATATGTTTATCAATATATATCGTCAGACGCATACTTTAAAAATATTTCCCCCTTTCCCTGTCACGGTAGACAAAAGACCTTGACCTTTGGGCTTCATGGGGGTATTAAGTGATTTACTACGTTGCACTGTGTTGCAGATGGATCACGACAACCCAATCTGGAGACCACCGCGATGGCACTGTTAAGAACCGTTTTTGCTGTAATCGGCCTGGTTGTGTTGATGGGCATGGGGTATGGCTATGTCAAATTGGCCCCCATCATGGCCGACTTTGACCCAGGCTATATGAAAACATACACCGAGTTTGCCACCTCACTGTTGACAACGGAGGATCCGGGCGAGGCCATGATGTGGGCCGTGCCGGTGGAAGATCCCAA
>CAIWLA010000547.1 GCA_903913345.1 uncultured Magnetococcales bacterium
ACGGTCATGTTCAGCGATATACGTTCCTTTACGAGCATCTCTGAGCAGATGTCTCCTAAGGATGTGTTTTCGCTCTTGAATAGTTATCTCAGTCGTATGCAGATATCCATTGAACAATATCATGGTTTTATCGATAAATTCATTGGCGATGCCATTATGGCCTTGTTTGATGGTCCCGCTGTTGAACAGGCTACCCATGCGATACAGGCAGCCATTGGTATGCAACAGCACCTTCTAGCCTATAATGAGGAGCGTGCCACTTGGGAAAAGCCTCCCATCCTCACCGGGATTGGGCTGCATATTGGGCCAGTCATGCTCGGTACATTGGGTAACGAAAACCGCATGGATTCGACGGTGATCGGCGATACGGTCAATTTGTCGGCACGATTGGAGGGACTTACCAAGTTTTATGGTTGTCGCATCGTCATTTCAGAGGATCTGTTCCGCCTATTGGCAACAGATCGGTTTCTGTGCCGACCCCTGGATCATGTGGTTGTGAAAGGTCGGAAACAGTCGATCCTGGTTTATGAAGTGTTCGATGCGGACCCAGAACCAGAAAAGAGGCGTAAACTGGAAATATTGGATACCTACCGACTGGGATTTGAGCTATTTTATCAGCGGCGTTGGTTGGAGAGTCAGCAGGCCTTTCGCGATTGCCTACAAAAGAGCGCGGATGACCCTGCATCGAGGATGTATCTGGAACGGTGTACTACTTTGATGGCACATCCACCAGGAGAGGATTGGGACGGTATCTTTGAAATGCTGCATAAGTGAGACGCTCTTGACAAGTAGAATATGTTCTGCAACCCTCTACAAATCAGTCATTGATACAGGTTTGATTCAATAAAAGGAATATTGTCATGTCCATGGTAAACATTGAATGGTCCGAACAACTGAGTGTCGGCGTTAAGTCAGTGGACGAGGATCACAGAAAACTGGTCACTCTGGTTAACGAACTTTTTTCCGCCTGTTTTGTCGGTGTGGGAGATGAGGCCGTGTCTGCCATCTTAACCGAGGTCATCGACTACACCCAGTACCATTTTACCCATGAAGAGGATTTTCTACGAGAACATGCCAGCCCGGCACTGGAAGCTCACGCCGAAGAACATCGCCGCCTCACCGAACAGGTGTTGGCCATTGCCCAGCAAGGGGTATCGGCACTCAGCGAGGATGTTTTGCTGTTCTTGCGGGATTGGTTGACCCAACATATTCTCGGCACAGACAAAGCAAGCTTCGCACCCTATCGATGAACCAGCAAAGTATTTCTGCCTTCATCTGGTCGGTCGCCGATCTGTTGCGTGGGGATTACAAACAGTCGGACTATGGCCAAGTGATCCTGCCGATGACGGTTTTGCGGCGGCTGGATTGCGTCTTAGAGACTACTAAATCCGCTGTGCTGTTCGAGTACGAGGAGAAAAAAAAACAGGGCATGAACCCGGAACCGTTCGTTTTGCGCAAGGCGGGCCAGAGTTTTTATAATATCTCACCGCTGAACATGGCCAAGCTGATGGGCGACTCGGACCATATCCGTGAGAACCTCTATGGCTATCTGAGTGCCTTCTCTCCTGCCGTGCGGGACGTGTTCGAGCGGTTTGAGTTTCATACCCAGGTCGAACGCCTTGCCAAGGCCGGGCTGCTCTATCAGGTGGTCGAGAAGTTTGTAGGCTTTGATCTGCACCCGGAGACGGTCAGCAACTATCAGATGGGGTTGGTGTTCGAGGAGTTGATCCGCAAGTTTGCCGAACTCTCCAACGAGACCGCCGGGGAACACTTCACCCCGCGCGAGGTGATCCGCCTGATGGTCAATCTGCTGTTCATCGAAGACGACGCCATCTTGCTAAAACCCGGCGTAGTCCGCACCCTCTATGATCCCACCGCTGGGACTGGCGGCATGTTGTCCATTGCCGGGGAGTATCTGGCAGAGCACAACCCGCAGGCGCGCTTGACCGTGTTCGGGCAGGAACTCAACCCGGAATCATACGCCATCTGCAAGGCAGACATGCTGATCAAGGGACAGGACGTCGGCAACATCGCCTTTGGCAACACCCTCTCCGAAGATGGTCACCCCCATAAGCGGTTTGACTACATGTTGTCCAATCCGCCCTTTGGCGTGGAGTGGAAAAAGGTAGAGAAAGAGGTCCGCAAGGAGTACGAGAGCCAAGGCTATAACGGGCGTTTTGGTCCCGGTCTGCCACGGGTCTCGGATGGTTCCATGCTGTTTTTGCTGCATCTGCTCTCGAAGATGCGTCCGGTGGCGGATGGCGGCAGTCGCTTTGGTATCGTGCTCAATGGATCGCCTCTGTTCACCGG
>CAIWLA010000548.1 GCA_903913345.1 uncultured Magnetococcales bacterium
CCCCGATTGTGGTGGGTCGGAACGAAAAAATGTCCAAAAGCAAATACAATGTCATCGACCCCAACGACATCATCCAGGGCTACGGAGCCGATACCGCCCGCCTGTTCATGCTCTTCGCCGCACCACCGGAACAGGATCTGGAGTGGAATGACAACGGCGTCGATGGAGCCTGGCGGTTTCTCAACCGTTTGTGGCGCATGGTGCAGGAGGTGGCCGCCCTGCCCTGCCAGACGCCCGCCTGTCGTCAGCCCGCTCAGGCAGAGCTGCGCGCCTTGCGCACCAAAACCCATGAAACCATCGACAAGGTGACGCGGGATGTGCAACGCTTCCAGTTCAACACCGGCATCTCGGCGGTCATGGAACTGATCAACGCCGCCAACGACTGGCTCGCCCCGGCGGCGGCACCCGACCGCCCGGCGGAGCTGCTCGCCATCCTGCGGGAGGCGGCAGAGGCCGCCGTGATTTTGCTCAATCCCTATGTGCCGCATATTACTGAAGAATTATGGCACCTGCTGGGACACACGGACCCCCTCTGTCAGCATACTTGGCCAGCGGTCGATACGGACGCCTTGCGGCGGGAGGAGATCACCCTGGTCGTGCAGATCAATGGCAAACTGCGCGCCCGTCTGACCGTGGCCACCGAGGCCTCCCAGGAGACGATTGAGGCGGCGGCCCTGGCTGAACCGGCCATTCAAAACCATCTGACCGGACGCACGATTCGCCAGATGATCTGGGTGCCGGGACGACTGTTGAACATTGTGGCAGGATGAGAGAGACCATGACCGGCCCCTTTTTTGCGTTATTCTTTGTCCTTCGTCGTCCTGCCCTGGGGTTGGGCAGCCTCCTCCTGGCCGGGTTGCTCGCGGCCTGCGGGTATCATTTTTCGGGCGATCCGGCCCAGACGGATGGCCGCTGGAAAAACGCCACCGTGCAGATTGCCGGCAAAGGGGCGGAGGCCAGGCCGCAACTGGCCTATTTCCTCCGCGATCGTCTGCAGGCCCGTCTGGGTCTCAATGGGCCGACCGCTGGCCAGGAAAAGGCTGTTGTCCTTAAAATCATCCTGGAGCCGGTTCGCCGTGCCCTGATCACCGAAGACAGCACGGGGCGCGCCAATCTGTACGGGGTGACGGTCAGTGCCCGCCTGGTCGTGGAAGGGGAGAAGGGGCTGCCCACCTATCCAACCGTTCGGGGGGCGGCCACCTATTATGAGCCAACCATCAGCACCTCCGTGCAGGCCACGCAAAAGCGGGCCGAGACCGAGGCCATGGAGCAACTGGCCGATACCCTGGTGGCCCTGTTGAGTTCCTCCTTTCAACCCAGTCCGTAACGATTGTGGGTCCAGGGGCAGGGCCTCCGGCGGGGTTTGGGGCGAAGCCCCAAAAAGAGTATGGTCACAAGATCGGTCGGCCCAATAGCCTCCCAGAGCGAGCACGCACCATGAAACTGAAATCCAGCGATCTGGCCTCCCGGGTGATGGCGTTGCGCAACCACTCTTTGGCACCGCCCGGAGCCGTCCTGTTGTATGGCCAGGACCAGGGGTTGGTCCTGGCGGCGGCCTCCGCGCTGCGTCAGGCCACCTTTCAAGAGGAGTTTGCCGACTTCAATCTGGAAACCTTTTTCGGTGGCGACCTGAATGCCGAGCGTTTCCTGGGTTCCTGCCAGAGCTATCCGTTCCTGGCCTCCCGCCGTCTGGTCCTGCTCAAGGATGCCGATCAGCTCTCCACCGCGATGAATCAGGTGGTGGTCCAGTATCTGAAACGCCCCTCTCCCAGTACCCTTTTGCTGGTGTTGGCGGGCAATCTGGAGGCCAAAAGTGTGTTGCGCAAGGGGTTTGAAGCCTCTTCCGATGGCTGGTGCATCCCCTTCTATCCCCTGGAGGGACGGGAGTTGCGGCAGTGGTTGGCGGTGCAATTGCAACAGGAGGGGTTTCAGGCCGACGAGGATGCCTTGCACTATCTCTGCGAGCATCTGGCGGGAGACACCCGCAACAGTCGTCAGGAGTTGGAAAAGCTCATTCTGTTCATGGGCGATCAGCGTCGGGTGCGGTTGGACGATGTGCTGGCCATGGTGGGAGAGACCACCACCTACAGCGGTTTTGGTCTCGCGGCGGCCATCACGGCCGGTCAGCTTCAGGAGGCATTGGCCATTCTGGACAAACTGCTGGAAAGTGGTGAGGAGCCGATTGCCCTGTTGGGGGTGATCAGCCAGCGGTTGCGCCGGCTGGGATTGTGTGGCGAGGGGTTGGCCCAGGGCAAGGATCCCAAGGGCCTGGCGGCGCAGTTGCAAATATTCTGGAAGGAACAGACCCTCTTTTTTGCGCAGAGCCGGACCATTCCGGCGCGCAGGCTGGCGGATGGGCTGTTGTACTGTCTGGAGGCAGACCGTCAATTGAAGGGCGGTTCCGAGACCCCCATTCCCCCTGGTCAGGTCATGGAGCGGTTGGTGATGCGTTTGGCATCGCGGTTTGGTGGTCGCCGCCCGGCTGCCTCGTATCCAGAATCTCTCTCCGCACGGCCATAAAAAGCAGCCACACCCCGAAGAGACCCAGGGCGATCCACGGAAAGACCGTTCCCGCCAGCGTGGCGAAGCCCCACCCGCCCAGCACCGGTCCCACCCCGCGCCCCAGGGCACTCATGGATTGGAAAAGCCCCAGCATCAGACCTTGTTGTTCTGGCGGGGTGTTGAGGCTGACGAGGCTGGAGAGGCCGGGGTGGATCAATCCGGCCCCGGCGGCCACCAGGGCCAGGGCGGTCAGGGCGACCGAGAGGCCATCCAGGGCAAAAAAGGACAACCCCGTTGCCACCAACAGCAGACCCAGGCCCGCCGTCCGTTTTTCCCCCACCCGTGCGGCCAGATGGCGGACCAGCCCGCCCTGGACCACCACGGCCACCACGCCGATATAGGTAAACACCCAGCCGATGGAGACCATCGTCCAGCCCAGGGCGGCCTGCCCCCAGAGGGGCAAGGTCACCTCAAAGGCGGAAAAGAGGGTGGTGAAAAGCCCCATCAGCAGACAGACCCGCAGGGCACCCGGCAGGGTTTTGGCCTGGGACCAGGCCTCTCCCAGAAGGGGATGACCTGAGCGACTGGGTGCGGGCAGACCCTGGGGAGGGCGGGTTTCACCCAACCAGAAGAGGGCGGTCAAGCCATTCAAGCCCGTAATGGCGGCCGCCACCAGGGGGGCGGTGGCCACGCCGTACCCGGAGACAAAGCCCCCCAGGGCAGGCCCCAGGATGAATCCCAGGCCAAAGGCCACGCCGATCAGCCCCATGGCCCGGGTCCGTCCCGCACGAGAGGTGATGTCGGCCATGGCGGCCTGGGCAACGGCAATATTGGCCCCCATGATCCCCGCCATGCCACGGGCCAGAAACAGCACCAGCAGGCTTTGTCCCAGGCCATAGACCAGATAGGAGAGGGAGGAGCCGAACAGGCCAATCAGCAACACCGGGCGACGACCGATCCGATCGGAGAGCCGTCCCCAGAGCGGGGCGAAAAAAAACTGCATCAGGGAATAGACGGCCATCAACCAGCCGATTTCGGTGGCCGTGGCCTGAAAACGGGGATCGGCGGCATAGAGGGGCATGAGCGGCAGGACCATGCCAAACCCCAGCAGGTCCATGAAGACGGTAAAAAAGAGGATGCCAACGGAAGTGGTGCGAAACATGATCGGGTGTCCGTGAGATAGAGCAAGGAGGGGGCAGTGTACACCAGTCAGAGTCGGGAAGGAACCGTTCGGCTGTCTTTGGTTTGCAAAGGATTGGCGTATGGGTTGCATCATCCCTGCAACCGCTTTGCCTGGCGGTCCATTGGGACTGAAATGGGAATGGGGCTTCGCCCCATAAGCGTTAACCTCTTTACTGTAAGCTAGGTCTTGTGCTATGCTTCGGTCACTATGACTAAGCCAATCGCACTGATGGATCAAAACTGGGACTTCGTCCTTTCTA
>CAIWLA010000549.1 GCA_903913345.1 uncultured Magnetococcales bacterium
ATCTGCATTGTCTGCCTGAAAGAGGGCTGCGATGCACCGTTCTGGACCGCCCACTGGCAGGGAGCTTTGGACAAGGAACGGAACCTCTTTTTGAACCCGCCGAAATATCATACCTTTCTCTATCAAACAAAAAAATATTTACCCCCCGGATCACGGGTGATTGATGCGGGATGCGGATTATCTCTGACGGTCCATGCCATGGACCGGGCGGGTTTTGAAGCCTACGGCGTCGATTTCAGCCAAACCACCATCGATACAGTCAAAACCCATTGGCCCCACTTGAAAATCTCCTGCCAGGACATCCAGGAGATGTCCTTTGCGGACCATTTTTTCGATGGCTATTGGTCTCTCGGCGTCATTGAGCATTTTTATCATGGTTATGAACGGGTTCTGGCCGAAATGTACCGGACCATCCGTCCCGGTGGTTATCTGTTCTTGACCTTTCCTGGCATGACCTGGATCCGCCGGTACAAGGCCAGACGTGGCCAATATCCCCCCTACGAAGAGAGCGAAGCGACACGCCGCACCTTCTACCAATTCATCCTGCCCCAGGAGGAGGTGCGTCTGCGGGTGGAAGCCCAGGGTTTCCGGTTGGTGGCGGTACAGGGACAAGGCACAGCGGGAGGATTGAAAGGAGAATGTCCGGGCAGCAGACCCTGGGTGGATGGAATCAGCGGTCTGCCATGGGGTATCGGCAAGATGCTCAATCTGGCCGCCGATTATCTGCTTGGGCGACTGTTCGGACATATGTATTTCCTGGTGTTTGTCCGGTTGCCCCCTTTTTCCGCCATCACTCCCGCCCCGCCGCCCGCCACTCGCCGCCCAAAGCCCGAATCAGGGTGACCGCCGCCGTATAGCGACGCCCCCGGAGACTCAAGGCGGCCCGTTCACTGGTCAAGGTGGCCGCCTGGGTGGTGACCACCGACAGATAGCTGACCACACCCGCCCGATACTGATTCTCGGCCAACGTCTGGGCCTGCCGGGCAGCCCGCACAGCCCCATCCTGGGCGGCGGACTCCGCCTCCAGCAAACGCAATGCCGCCAGATTATCCTCCACCTCCTGCAAGGCATTGAGCACCGTCTGCCGATAATTGGCCACCGCCTGGTCGTAGGCCGCCAGGGCCTGATGTTTCTGTGCCTGATGCAGACCACCATCAAACAGACTGGCCGCCAGGGAAGGCCCCAGAGACCAGAAATGGGTCGGCGTACTGAACCAGGCGGCCTGGCTCCCCTGATACCCGCCAGAACTCCCCAGAGTCAACACCGGAAAAAAGGCCGCCGTCGCCACCCCAATCTGGGCATTGGCCGCCGCCACCCGTCGCTCGGCAGAGGCCACATCCGGGCGGCGTTCCAGTAATTCCGAGGGCAAAACCGCCGGAATCTCCGGAAAGGCATGGGTCAATGCGGCTGGCTCCAGGGTAAAACCGGTCGGAGACTGCCCCTCCAGTGGGGCCAGCAGCTGGTCCAGTTGGGCGCGCTGCAAATCGGTGTCCAACGCCTGGGCCTCGGCACTCTTGAGCTGGTTTTCCGCCTGGGCCACATCCCCCGGCGTGGCCACCCCCGCCGCCAGTTGATGACGGGTCAGGGTCAGGGATTTTTCATAGGCCACCAGGGTATCCTGGTAAAATTTTTGCTGCTCTTCCGCCACCCGCAACAAAAAATAGTTCTGGGCCAGTTGGGCCTGGAGACTCAGACGCGCCCCCTCCAGATCGGCCAGACCCGCCTGGGCACCGGCCTCCCCCGCCTCGACGGCACGCCGCACCCGCCCCCACAGGTCCAACTCCCAACTGGCGTTCAACCCCACGGTGTGGGTCGTGGCAGCAGACCGGACACCCGCATTGACCGCCTCACCACGGGAGATCCCCAGATTGCCGGTCAATCCGGGAAAGAGTGCCGCATTGGCCACCTCGGCCTGGGCCAACGCCTGCCGATACTGGGCCTCCGCCCCCTTGAGACTCTGATTGTCCACCGTCAACCGATCCTCCAGACGGTTCAATACGGCATCCCCGAATACCGCCCACCACGCCCCACGCGGGCGTTGATCCTGGGGTTGGGCCACCCGCCAACCGGTGCCCTCCTTGAAGGTGGTCGGCCACTCCACGGCAGGAGGGCGATAATCGGGTCCAAGGGCACCGCAACCGGCCAATGGTGATAGGAAAAATAGACAGGCAATCAGGAAACCGGGGCGTTGCCCCGGACCCCACCAGGGGCG
>CAIWLA010000550.1 GCA_903913345.1 uncultured Magnetococcales bacterium
CTCTCTCTCTCTCTTCTGCAAAGTAATTCCATTACGGTTTTTATTCTGGTCAGGCCGATCTCTTTTGTCCGAAGTAATATAAAAGTTATAAAAAGGTGTGTCGTTTGGTTGGGGTTCAAAGGGGGGGACATCCCATGAATCAAGATATCAGGCTTGAACTGGAAGAGGTGTTGGGTGAATTGGGGCGCGATTTTCCAAGGGTTTCAGAGAGGGTTGGTGCCATCACCGGGTTGGGGATTGGGGGCGCGACCCTGGTGGGTTTTCAGGCCGTTGGTGGTCTGGGGGTTCCTGCCTTCGGGGTGTTGGGCATGCTCTTTGGTGGTGTGGCCACAACGACCTTGTTTGCGCTGACCCCTGTGGCACTGGGCGGTCTGGTCGGTTATGGCCTGTTAAAAAAATACAACAACAAAAAAAGACGAACGGCCTCTTTTCGTGCCATGGGCAAACTGCACGGAATACTGGATCGTCTGAAAGAAAATCGGGATGAGTGCACCAAAGAGAGGCAGTTGATAGAGGAGATGATGCAATCGCTGGAAGAGATCATTGTTGAATCACCATGAAAAACGCGGCGAGTGGCGACAAAGAGCGGTTGCAAAGGGAGGTGCGTGGAATGAAGTCCTTGATCGTGGATGATTCTCATCTCATTCGTCAATTGATCATGAATATGCTGAAACCGTACTCATTTACGTTTACCGAGGCCGCAAACGGCGTGGAAGCGGTCGCCCGATTCAAAGAGGCCTTTGACCGGGGCGATCCATTCGATCTGGTTTTGATGGATATTGCAATGCCGGAAATGGATGGTCAACAGGCACTGAAAGAGATTCGTATCATCGAAAAAAGAGCCTATAAAGCCAGTCTGAGCGCGGAAAAATATGCCTGTATTATCATGGTGACCGGTCTTGAAGATCCCGCAAGCCTGATGGAAGCCTTCTCAAAAGGCCGATGCAATGGATACCTGACAAAACCGATCGTCCTGGACGAGTTGTTGGAAAAATTGGAGAGAAACCATCTGCTTGCACCTGGAACCTTCCCGGTCCGGCCAGGGTGAGGGGATCTGTCGGGATGGAGACGGCTTTTCTGCTCGCAGGCTCAGGCCATTGACAAGGCGATTGTTTGGCACGGATTCCATATCCAGGTAGACAGGAACGGGCACCGCGTGGTAGAGTGCGTCCGGTGGCGGTTGCTTTGACCGCTTTCGGGGGGCGAGTGCCCTTTTCCCCCCTTTTTTGCCTTTGTTTTGGTCGCCTTGGCAACGGTAGCCAGGGGGTTGTGGGGTGGGGACCCGGTGACCTGAGCGATGACCGACCGGATGGCACCATTCCTTTCAAAAACCTCTTTTGATCAAGTGAAATCATACCATGACTCTTCCGTCCATCAGAAAAGCCGTTGTTCTGTCGCACAGGCAGAGCGTCAATGAGGCCTTTGAGGCCATTTTGCGCCATAATTTTGATGATGTGCTCCGTTGGATGCCGGTGGCCTACAGCCGCGAGGACATCGAAGGTGTCCATCAGGTCCGGGTAGCCCTTCGTCGTCTGCGCTCGGCTGTCTCCCTCTTTCGCAAGGCCATTCCCAGAGCGATCACCGACCCCTGGAATGAAGAGATGCGTTGGGTGGCGAGTGAATTTGGTCCCACGCGGGATCTGGATGTCTTTATCACCGAAGGGCTGGCGGGGCTGACGGGCAAGGTACTCCTGCCGGAGGGAGAGAACAAGATGCACGATCTGGCCTCCCGGCATCAGGATGCGGCCTATGCGCGCCTTTGTCTGCTGATCGACAGCGATCGTTACAAGACCTTTGCCACCAACTTTGACCAATGGATCAAGGTGCGTGGCTGGTTCCAGGTCGATATGCCTTCCGATACGAGGGCTTATATGGGGACGAGTATTGTTCCCTATGCCAAACGGGTATTGAGCAAGCGCATGTCTGTTGTCCTGGCGGCTGGGGCCTCTCTGGAGAGTCTCTCCGGTGAGGAACTCCACCAGTTGCGTATCGAATGCAAAAAATTGCGTTATGCCACCGAATTTTTTTCGGCCTTGTTCGATAACAAAGGGATGGCGGAGTTTGTCCTGCAACTCAAAGAGGTCCAAACTCTGTTGGGCGTCATGAACGATGTGGCGGTGATGCCTCATCTGCTCGATGGGTTGCTCGAAGGGTCAAAAGACCCGGATCTGTTGCGCTATGCCGGTGCCCTGATCGGTTGGCGCAGTTACCAGAGTGCCGATATTCGCAAGCAACTGATTGCCCCCTGGAAGCTCTTTTCCAGGACGGCTTCTCCCTGGCAGAAGCGGTAGTCCGTATTGCATTTCCTGGTGGGGCTTCGCCCCATATGCGCTAACAGGTGTGTCTTCCCGCCGTTTTCGTCATATTATTGCGGGGTCCAGGGGGGTCACCCCCCTGGCGGGGTGCAGGGGCGGATCC
>CAIWLA010000551.1 GCA_903913345.1 uncultured Magnetococcales bacterium
GCTTACGGACGATCTCCGACTGGTCGACCGTCGATCCCTTTTTCAGATCGAAGATCATCGCCGAGTAGGTCTCGACCGACCCGATGCCGTACAGGCATGACACGGAGGCGACGATGATGACATCGTCGCGCTCCAGCAGCGCCCGCGTCGCGGCGTGGCGCATCCGGTCGATCTGCTCGTTGATCGATGATTCCTTCTCGATATAGGTATCGGTGCGGGGCACATAGGCCTCCGGCTGATAATAATCATAGTAGGAGACAAAATATTCCACGGCATTGTGCGGAAAAAAGCCCTTCATCTCGGTATACAGTTGACCGGCCAGGGTCTTGTTGTGGGCCAGAATCAAGGCCGGTCGCTCCAGGGTATGAATCACCTGGGCCATGGTGTAGGTCTTGCCGGAACCGGTCACCCCCAGCAAAACCTGATCCCGACACCCCTGACGGATACCCTGCACCAGGGAGGCAATCGCCTGGGGCTGATCACCACACGGCACAAAATCGGCCTCCAATTGAAACAGGCCCTTCATTGCATCCCCAAAACACGGCCAATCTGTTTGCGAAAGGCCTTCTCTCCCCCCAACACCTGCATCGCCTTGGGGTTGATAAAACGGACCATCCCCCGCGTATCCACGACCGCCGCTCCGAACCCCGTGATGCTGGCCTTGTTGTCATTGTTGACAATGCGAATCCCCGGAATCTCGTCGCCCAACTCATGGTCCAGTTGGATCAGCATATTGGGTCGATGACCATGGATCACCGTATCAATACCCAATCGGTGCAACAGACGGCTGACCCGTACCCCGTACCGCTCGCCATCGACCCCGGTGCGCATGTAATACTGGTTGACATGGCGAATATCGCCAATCATTTCCAATCCTTCCCGTTCCTTGAACAGGGGATAACGTCCCCCGTAAAAGGCCTTGCGAAACCGCTGATTGAAAAGATTCAACGCCTGCTCCTCCTGCTTGATCTGGAACAGGAGGGATAACAGGTTGATCGTGGGATAACCGTGCAAATATAAAATATTATCTGCAACATGAATGACATCCTGTTTGCGGATAAACTCCAGGTGGGCCTTGCTCAACCGCGTCCGTATCCCGGCGGCCACCCGTTGCAAAATTTCCACCTCATGATTGCCCACCAACAGGACGACAGAGCAACCCTCCGGAGCAGACGATTGCAGCCGCTGGAAAAATTCCAACACCTCCAGATTCGGATTGAATTTATTGAGCCAATCCCCGGTATGAACCACATGCAGAGGGCGCGCCCCCCGTCGCCAACGACCGCGACGGTCACACAATCCCACCAACCACAATACATACTGAACGGCCTCCAGATCATTATCCGTATCCGACAGGACCAGGGTGTAGGCTGGTCTCTCCGTTCTCTCTAAGGTGTCCGTCCTGGTCTGCCCCATTGTCATTCCCTTGGCCCATCTGTGGTCTGGATCGTCGTTGCTGGACAAGCGGCATGTATCTTGCCTGACCTACCGGGCAGGCATGGCGTGCCCAGGCGTGACGATGTCTTAATTTTTATTTAATAAATCAACAAGATGATAACGTTATCAACACGCTGTTCCGGCCGTTCGCTCCCGTGCCTTGAATAATGGCGTCAAAAAATGGAGGTTTCCATGCTGGAACAAACGACAACCTGTTTGACGCAAACCGCACCGGAACCCCAGGAAGAGTGGGAGACCCCCGGATTCTGGCATCGCCTGCGTTTTGGATTTCAGGAAGCCTTGCGACATCTCTGGTCCGCAGACGCCTCCCTTTCCGCTGACGCTTCCCCTTCCGCAGAGTCCTCCACGGATCAGCCGTCTGATCCGACTCCGGTTTTCCAGACCGCCCTGCCACCCGACCCGGTGGTGGAGGTCGTCGCGCCCCCCGTGCCCACCGAGGGTTCGCCGATCCCTTTTTCCCGGACCCTGGTCCTGTCCGACACCGACAACGACTTTCGTTCCGTGCTCCAGATGCTCTGGCTCACGGGTCTGTGTGACCGGAATGGCTCCTGGGTGCCGGGATTGCAGCACATCCAGGTGGTCCATACCGGCGATTGGCTCAACAAATGGTCTCCCAATCCCTATGTCCTGGATGGATTGAAACGGTTGCAGGAGACCACACCAGAGGGATGCCAACTGATTCTGTTGAACGGCAACCATGAATTATCCATTTTGCAGATGGCTGACAAGGGTTTGCGAACATCCCTGACCGCAGATGACCTGGCATTCATCCGTCGGCAGCATTTGATCCATGTGGATCGGGACAGACTCTTCCTGCACGGCTATCCCAGTACCGACCTGTTGATGATCCTGCAACAGTGGCAACGGGAACAGGTGGACAAGGAAGATTGGAATGCACGCCTGCACGCCTTGTTTTACGATGGCCACTCTCCCTTGTTCCGGGATGCCCGCGGCCTGCGCCTGATCGGCGACATCAAAAATCCCAAATTGTATTACGCCCAGAAGAGCCAAAATGGTCTCTCCCGTGGCAAACAGACGGCCACCCTCCTCCAGGAATGGGGCCTGACCACCGTCATCCACGGTCACAAGCCCGGTTCGGAGATACAGACAGACCATGAATTGCGGGAGGAGATCCCCGGCATTCGCTTGATCAATAACGACAATCGCATTCGGCAAACCAACTGGGGCGGGCTGCTTTTGAGTGATCAAGGGTATACGGTATTTATCAATCCGTATACCTTGCGCGCTGCGGGTAGTGAAAAAAATATGAGAAAACAATTGTGTAAATGGATGGGAACCCGGCGGAAAAAGTCGTCCCTGCGCGCCCGTGGCAAGACCATTCCGGTGGCGCGTCTGGCCGCCTGAACCGGGGGCTGGCCTAATCCTGCCAGACCACCCGGTTTCGCCCACCCTCTTTGGCCAGATACAACGCCTGATCGGCCTTTTCGATCGAGGCGGCAATCTCGCAGTGGGGATCCAGGAGGGCCAATCCGAACGACGCGCTGATGCGGATCTCTTGTCCCATTTTTAACATGATCTGGTTTTCAAACAGGTTGGCCCGCACCCGGTCCAAAACGGCAACGGCCTCCTTCTTGCCCGTACCCGGCAAATACACCAAAAATTCTTCACCCCCATAACGAAAAATAATATCCATGGGTCGCAATGAGGTGGAGAGAAACATGGCCACCTGCACCAACACCGTATCTCCAACCGCATGGCCGTATTGATCATTGACCCTCTTGAAATGATCAATATCCACCATGACAATGACACTCTGCTCCCCGGTTTCAAAAATCCGGTTTCTTTCCCGCTCCAGCGTGGAGAGCAGTTTTGTCCTGTTCAAGGTCTTCGTGAGTGGATCGACCTGGAACAGATAGTCATAAATCATGAACTGCATGGTGCTGACCGACAATTGAAAAGCGGTCTTCTTGACATTGGCTTCATCATACTCTGCCGCCGAAACGCACCTCTTTTGCTGCCATGCCAGAAAGAGGTTCCGGTATGCCGTGTGCATATTCTGGTGGATCAAGCGGATATCACTGACGATGGGGGATTGTCGCAGGGAGTCATGGATTTCGTGGTCAAGCCAATGACCAAAGCGACACGTCTGATGGGAATCGCTGGAGAGATATTCCTCTTTCAGTGGTTCATCACAGATGATGGCGCGCAAGAGATCGGATATCCAACCATCGTGGTAAAGCGTCAGCATCTCCAGACGGTTCAGGAGTTCTCGGGCCTCTCGTGTGGAAATATGGCTGTCAAAATACGGCAATCGACCCTCCCATAAGCGGCTTGATGTATGTCATAAATCCTCTTTTGACGTGTGCAGTGGGGGCCGAAGCCCCCACTGGCCCGACATTCAGGATCATGGATCCCACGACTCTGGAATCAGACGATTTCCAACGCCTCAATCCGTCCGCCATTTTCCAGGTGTGACACCACCCAACCCGGCTTGCGCCCCTTTCCGGACCAGGTCTGCTTGGCATTCTGGGGATTCCGATATTTGGGTGGCAGACGAACCCCCTTGTCGCTTCTGGGACTCCTGCCCTGGGACGACACAAACGCCTCAACGGATCCAAAACCCGCAACCTGTGCCAGCGTCAGCATCTGGTTGTACAGATCCTTTTTATGTTCCCTCTGCCGCTGTTTGATGAGTGCATCCACCTCAGTCTTCAAGGCAACCAACTCCTCCAGATTCAAATCCAGAATAGTCGTCTGAATTCTTTGATGCTCTGTCTCCACTTTTTTCTCCTTGGCCATGAGATACTCCTCCTACTGGAATGATGAAAAAGGGTGCCACAAAGGCGTTAGGCAACTCCCAAAAAATAACACACCCATTTA
>CAIWLA010000552.1 GCA_903913345.1 uncultured Magnetococcales bacterium
CGATCTGGGCATTGTATCCTTATTGACTGTACATCGTAAAGTAACTTTTCCGGCATTCACCCGTTTCGAGGCACGGCACATGATTTATGAACTCTGTTTTATCGCCTCCCAGGCATTGGATGAGCCGTTGTCCGAACTGCTCACGGAGGCGGGTTCCATGGGGGTGGTGGTGGAGGATATTGGCCACCGGGCCGTCTTTTCGCCCCTGGTCCCTTTTGAACGGTGCCAGTACAAGGGCTATTTCACGGAGACCGTCGACCGCCAGGCGGTGGAGTGGGCGATTCGCGCCCTCCTGACGAGCCACGGAGAGCGGGGAGAGGGTGAGATCCACTGGCTGGCCCTGGAGGAACAGGATTGGCAAAACCATTGGAAGCGATATTTCCAGCCGATCCCATTGGGCAACCGGTTGCTGGTCCTGCCCAGTTGGTTGCCACCCCCGGCGGGGAGCGAGGCGCGTCTGATCATTCGGATGGACCCCGAAATGGCCTTTGGCAGCGGCAACCATGAGACCACACGGGGCTGTCTGGAGGCCCTGGAGCGACTGGCCGATCGGGGACCGTTGGGGCGGGTGTTGGACATGGGTACCGGATCGGGCATCCTGCTCATCGGTGCCATGCTGTTGGGGGCAGAGTTCGGAATGGGGGTGGATCTGGACCCGATCGCCATGGAAACCTGCGCACGCAATTGTCGGCTCAACCTGGGGGAGCGCGCAGGATATGCAGAGCGACTGGCTTTCCGACAGGATGATCAATTGCCCCTGGGGCCGTTTCAAACGGTGGTGGCCAACATTCTGGCCCCCGACCTGATCGCCTTCCTGGCGCAGACCACCGTCCGGTTTCGCCATTGTGTTGCCCAGGGCGGCCATCTGCTGCTGGCGGGACTGTTGCGCGATCAGGCACAGGCGGTGGAAGAGTCTGCCTGTCAGAATGGTTTTGTCCCTGTGGAGCATCGTTTGATCGACGAGTGGTCGATTCAGGTGTTGCGGCGGCAGGATTGAGGCGATTCGGAGATAATCTCCCCCGGCCCCCCCCATCAATTCACATCAGTCCATCGTGGCGTGACGCAAACCTGGACCTTTCATCCGGCATCGAAGGAAAAAACCTGAACAGCATCTGGCAAGAGACCATTTGGTTGGTGATCATGGTGATCACGTTGACCGGGGTGGCGATGGGACGCCTGCCCGGACTCTCCATGAACCGCGCCACCATCTGCACAGCGGGGGGAACCCTGTTGATTGTCTCAGGTGCCCTCTCCCGCGAGGTGGCTTTTCGGGCCATCGACATGGATACCATTGTGTTATTGCTGTCCATGATGATCATCAATGCCCATCTGCGCATGGCCGGTTTTTTTGGCTGGGTGGCTCGGTGGACGGTGGTCTCCCGTCTCTCCCCGCGGGGACTGTTGGCCCTGCTCATGCTGATTTCCGGGTTGCTCTCCGCCCTGTTTTTGAACGACACCATTGTTCTCTCTTTCACGCCATTGGTTCTGGATGTGGTGTTGGCGGTTGGTCTGCCCGCCACCCCTTTCCTGATCGCTCTGGCGGTATCGGCCAATATTGGCTCGGTGGCCACCCTGATCGGCAATCCGCAAAACATGTTGATCGGCATGGCATCCGGTCTCTCCTTTCAACGCTTTTTGTTTTGCCTGGGACCGGTGGCATTGGGTGGTCTGTGCATGGCCTGGCTGATCCTGATCGGCCTCTATCGTCGCGAACTGGCTGCCCACGTGGATGGCGGCCTTGTACCGCAACAGGCGATGACTCTGCACCCGCCCCTGCTGCGGAAAAGCCTGATGGTGACCACCTTGTTGATGGTCGCGCTGTTGGCGGGGATGCCGGTCTCTCTGTCGGCCCTCGGTGCCGCCACCGCCCTCCTGATCACGCGACTGGGCCACCCGGATCGGCTGATTCGGGAGGTGGATTGGGGGCTGTTGCTCTTCTTTGCGGCCCTGTTTGTCGTCACTCGGGCCGTGGAGACGACCGGTTTCAGTGCCCGACTGCTCTCCCTGCTGGTGGGAGAGGGGGATCTCTCGATCACCTCCCTGGCGGTGGTCGGCCTGCTGCTCAGCAATGTGGTCTCCAATGTACCCGCCGTATTGCTGCTGCGTCCCCTGGTGACCCATCTGCCGTGGACGGAGACCGCCTGGTTGACGCTGGCGATGGCCACCACCCTGGCGGGCAATCTGACCCTGCTCGGTTCCGTTGCCAATCTGATTGTGGCCGAGACCGCCCGACGCCAGGGGGTGATCCTGGGTTTCCGGGCTTATCTGCGGGCCGGTCTGCCGATCACACTGGGGAGTCTGGTCTGGGGGATTTACTGGTTGACCTGAGTGGGGGGAGAGGGCTTCCGGGGAGAGGCGGTCTCCCGTCTTCCCCGGAAGCGACATCTGGACGATCAACGGCCCTCAGCGTCGATCGTCCAGAGGCCATGCGGACGGTCAGGAAATTTTGACCACGATGTCATGCAAAAAGTTGCCCGCGCGCGCGAGTTCATGACCGGCGTCCGACAGATGCCGATACATTTCCCGCTGTTTGAAAATTTCCAGGATATAACCCATGGCCTCCATCTTGGAACCGGGTGCATCGGCCTCCAGGTTTTTCATGATA
>CAIWLA010000553.1 GCA_903913345.1 uncultured Magnetococcales bacterium
AGTATCATGTCAGTCAATGTTTTTCAACGACAATATTCAGCAAATGCAATAATTTTCAAATGGTTGACTGAGTAAATCACCCTTCTGGCTTTCGATAAGGCTTTCTGCAGGGGACTCATCTGTCGATCGTTTTTCTGGACCGGAATTTCAATTTCATTCGGGTTAACCGCTCTTACGCCCTAGCTTGTGCCATGGATGAAGCATCCTTCCACGGCAAAAATCATTTTGTCCTGTATCCCAATGAGGAAAACGAAGCCATTTTTCGACGGGTGGTTGAAACCGGCGAACCCTTTTCGATCATCGCCAAGCCATTTCAGTTTCCAGACCTCCCGGAATGGGGAGTGACATACTGGGACTGGACTTTGTACCCCATCAAAGATGACCAGGAAGTGGTGGAGTGGCTCATTTTCGTTTTGCGGGATGTGACCGAAAACAAGCGGGCCGAATTGGCTCTGCTGCAAGCCAAAGAGCAGGCCGAAGCAGCCAACCGTGTCAAGGGCGAATTTCTCGCCTCCATGAGCCACGAAATCCGAACCCCCATGAACGTAGTGCTGGGCATGTCGGATGTCTTGTTGGAAACCGACCTCGACGCAGAACAACGCCGTCTTGTTCAGACCATGCACCGATCAGGCAAGGCACTGATGAGGGTGATCAGTGATGTGTTGGATTTCTCCCGCATCGAGTCGGGACGTTTTACACTCTCCGCACACCCCTTTTCTCCCCGCCAGGTCGTAGAGGAGATTGCTGTTTTTATGCGAATGGCGGCCGAGGAGAAGGGGCTGACACTGCCAGTAGATGTGGACCCTGGCATACCAGAAGCTGTCCTGGGGGATAGTGGACGAGTCTGTCAGGTGCTCATCAATTTGTTGGGCAACGCCATCAAATTCACCCAACAGGGGCAAGTCTCCATGCGACTGACACCTCATTTCCAGGAACCTGGAACCCTTTTGTTCAGTGTGGCCGATACCGGTATCGGCATTGCCACAGAGCACATGGATCATATCTTCAGACATTTCACCCAAGCAGATTCCGGGATCACTCGACGTTATGGCGGAACCGGTCTGGGATTGGCCATTTCCCAAAAGTTGGTGGAACTCATGGGGGGCCAGATATGGGTGGAAAGCCAATTGGGGCAGGGAAGCATATTCTTTTTCACCCTGCCATTGCGTCCGGTGGAGGCTTCAGAACCCCTGGAAAACCCAGTAGAACAGAGGACAGAGACACCCACCAGGAGCCTCCGCATCTTGATCGCGGAAGACTCCCCCGACAACCAACTGCTTTTCCAGATTTATCTAAAAAATACGTCGCATCATGTCGTTATCGTCAATGATGGCGTGGAGGCTGTGGCGCGAGTACGGGAAGAGCCGTTCGATTTGGTACTGACGGATATTGAGATGCCTAACATGGACGGTTATACCGCCACCCGTGCCATTCGCCAATGGGAACAAGAGGAAGGACGCCCTCCCTTGGTCATCGTGGCACTGACTGCTCATGCTACTTCGGGTAAAAGAGAGGAAAGTCTGGCCGCCGGGTGTGATGGGCATCTCACCAAACCCATCAAGAAACAGACATTTCTGGATGCTATCCAGCGCGTTGCAGAATCCACCGACAAGCAGGATTTTTTGGATGTTCTCCGGAACGTGTCAATCGACACGAACAATTGACCCCCTGCATCCTTATTGACGCGCACGTTGTACACGGACTCGCTTTTTCGGGTGGATGGGTGGCCACCGTCTGCCGAGGTTGACCGAATTTTCACGATAAATATTGTGCAAAATATTGTTTTTTTTGTTGCTTTTTATCTTTACACAGACATAGAATGGTCGGCAGAGGCTAGGTGCCTTCAGTGGTGCGTGGGGCGAGTTCGCGCGCACCGTCTGCGGGGAGCCTGCCGGTGCAATCTGTCAGAACTCACTGGAATGTGTGAGGATTTTACGCCCGTGAACCTGTTCGCGAAAATATTGTCCAGCCATTCTCTCCCCAGAACCATCCAGAATGGACAGGGTTCCAGGCTCCTCCTGATGGCCCTGGAACCCCGCCTCATGTTTGATGGTGCGGCGGTGGCCGATGCCGTGGACCATGCAACCTCCCCGGATCACCCAGCCGATGTCGCGCCTCCAACGGCCCATGCTGCCCCGGACGCCGCCGCCAGTGCACGGATCCCCCATGTGCCTCTCCCGGTGCCGGTGCAGGCTGCCGATCCCTCCCGGAATGACGGCAGGAAAGAGGTGCTCTTCATCGATACCTCGGTGACCGACTGCAAGACCCTGGAAGCCGGTATTCATCCTGGGGTCGAGATTGAAGAGATCGATGGCAGTCAAGACGGGTTGGCCCAGATGGCCCTCTGGGCCGAGACCCATACCGGTTATGATGCCATCCATCTGTTGTCTCATGGTGCCGAGGGTACTCTCTATATCGGCACCAGCGTGGTGACCACTCTTACCCTGTCCGCTCCCGTGATGCAGGCGGAACTGGCCGCGATCGGGTATGCCCTGAAGGCCGGGGGCGATTGGATGCTTTATGGCTGCGATATGGCCAATGGGGTGGATGGAGAGTCGTTTGTCACCCATCTCTCGGCCGCCACAGGGGCGGACGTGGCGGCCTCCACCGGTCCGACCGGTTCTGCGGCACTGGGGGGAAACTGGACCCTGGAGGCCAGCAGCGGTCCCATCGAGACGGTCGCCATCGCTGTGCCCGCCTATGGGGCGTTGCTGGGGGTGCCCACCATCAGCAATCTGGGCAATGCCACCTATACCGAGCAGGCCCCCGCCTATATCCTGGACAACGATGTCAGTTTTTCGGGCGGCAGCCCCTATTCAGGCGGATATGTGGATTTCAGCCTGAGCACCGCCGATACCTTTGACCGGTTGACCCTGACCTCGGACAGCAGTGCCTCCGCCACCGCCGGTCAAATCTCGATCGTCAACAACGATGTCTATCTCGGCAACGGCACAACGGCAATCCTGGTCGGCAATGTCGATGCCACCTTTAACGGCCTGAACGGGCAAAAGTTGCGGATCGACTTTTCCGGACAGTTCAGCAACGGCAATTTCAATCTCGGCGCGGCGGGCAATACCAGTTTTTCCGGATGGACCCCTGTCGACGGCCAGGTGCGCTTCGGCACTGACACCATTGCCGGCCTCAATACGCCGACCGATACGACCTGGCCCACCAACAAGCCGGGTGGTGGTTACACCGACCAGCATGTACCCACCACCCTGGGCACATTGGCGGTTGCCCTGGTCCAGGATGCCGCGAGGGCGACGGGTGACCTCTCCGTCAAGCTAAGCTCCACCGGCATGACCACCCTGGCGGGTTATGACATTGTGCGCGGACCCTACGTTTACAGCAACAACGCGGTGTTATTGCAAGCCAACGATCAGGTCTCCTTTGACTGGAAGGCATCGGGTGGTTCCGATGCATATGACGTCTATTGCTATATCGTCGATACCAATACGGGGCACACGGAAACCCTGTTGAACCAGACCGGCAGCAGCAGCAGCGCGTCAACCCCCTGGGCAACCGTCACCAACACGGTCTCTCAGGCCGGTAATTACCGTTTTGTGTTTGTCTCTGGAACCTACGACTTTACGGGAGGAAGGGGGGCGGGGGCCCAGTTGTTCATCGACAATGTGACCGTGACCCAGGCCCATCCGGCCTTTGTCAACGACAGCTACCTGTCGACCATTGCCCAGCGGGTTGAATACAGCAATACCTCGGACAAGCCCAGTCCATCGAAAACCCTGACCATCACGGCACAAAATGCGAGTGGCAGCACGGGGAGTGCCACGGCGACCATCACCATCACCCCGATCAACGATCCCCCGGTAGCCACGGCGGGTGCCACCCTGGCCTATACGGAGAATGCCGCTGCAACGGCCATCGACAACACCATCACTCTCAGCGATGTGGATGACATCCAACTGGCTGGGGCGACGGTCACCCTCTCCAGCGGGCTGACAACGGGCGATCTCCTGGCCGTGGCGACGCAAAACGGCATTTCCGGC
>CAIWLA010000554.1 GCA_903913345.1 uncultured Magnetococcales bacterium
GCTGCCGGCCATGGTCGCGAGTGTCGAGGCATGAATCATTGCTGGTTCCAGCACGGTTCGAAGCGTTGTGACCACTTCTGACAGTGGTGTCATAACGAGTTGGTTTTTCTTGAGGAATGCAAGCCATAGGGCCTGCCGTGATGGATCGGTGGCAAACTCATCCGTCAGGCCAATGGGCAGAGATGTGGGAACCGATGTTCCTCGCCGGACAAATGTCGCAGCGATCGCTTGGGCCAAGATGTGGGTATCGAGTGTCTCACGATCCAGCAATACCCAAAGGTCCAGGTAATCCTTCAACCGGCTGTTGGTCATGCCGAGCAAGGCGATGGCGTGCAGCTTTTCCGAGACCACGGTATAGATGGGGTATGTTCGCAGCCGAGGAGCGGGCAGCTCTTTGATCAGCACTGGGTAGACGGCATGCACCGGGCCAGGCGTGACCGCATCGCCAAACCCGATGTCGATCTGCGTTTTGCATCGTGCCTGGGCAAGCGTGCCCGTCATCAGCACCCGGGCACCGGCATACCCCGCACCCTTGCGTATCTCCTCGACGCGCACCGTGTCCGGGTTGAAGAGGATGCCGTCATCCACCTCGACGTTGGCGATGTCGCGGAATGTCTGGGCGATGGACTCAATGTCGCTCGGTCCGAAGCCGAGCAGATCCGCATCCCGTGTCGTCCGGTGCGGCATGTCATACCAGAGGGTAAAGAGCATGGCCCCCTTGAGCAAAAAACGCTCGGCGTATACCGACTGGCTCAATCGGTAGAGGATGCGCTCCAGGGCAAAGCGCACCAGCACCTGGTTGAAATCGGCACCCTGCGCTTTTGCGATGGCCGATAGACGGGATCGAATGGATGCGGCATTTTCCTTTGTCATTCCACTGCCTCAAGGTATGGACGCATGATGTTGGCGACACGACAGATTTTGGCGTAGTGCCAAAGATCATCGGCACTGACCTTTCGCTGTGAACGGGCATCCTTCAGTGCTTCAATGGCCACATCGACCCCGATCTTGTTGCGGTGTTTGAAGCAGTCGGCGATGGTCTTGGCCACACAGTAGACCCGCAACGTGACCTGATCACGATCAAACAGTTCAATGCCCTCGAAATAGGCCGCGCCTGCAAACTGGACCATCTTGATCGGCGGATAGTCGATTCTGGGTGCATGACTGCCACGGGGCATGGCGATCCACACCTGCCGGGGCAATTGGGTGGTCAACTCGTGGAACTGCAGGGCCGTGAGCAGGCAAAAAACCGCCTGCGGCACTCTGGTTGCGATCGTGGCAAGACTCTCATGCTCGGAACCTGGGTGATCGGGCAGTCGATAGAGGCCGTGACCGGCTTTCTCCAGCAGCCCCTTGGCCGTCATCCGGGTCAGGACCACACGGGGAATACCGACCTCGTCGAGATCTCTGGGGCGCAACAGTCCCTTCTGGCCAAGCAGAGCAAGGAGGCGTTGAGTGTGGGTATGGTGGCACATGGTCTGCGCAGTATGTTCCATATTCTCGTCGAATGCAAACAGATGACGAACAAATGGAACATTTATTTCCCGCATCACGGCCACACCGACACACTGCTCACCACCATCCCCATCCCTCCATTTGATCCGCATCCTTGCGTCCAAATCAAGGAGTCCCTGTTCCAGGCAATCCAGTTTGGCTGTTTTGGTGTTTCTTGCCGGATTGCTACGGGGTGCTGGAAGTGTCCTACGGCGAAACACAACATTTATTATTAATATTCTTGAATGGTAGATAAAATCGATTTATGGTGTCCGCATTTTTCACCATCCGAAAAAGGGACACCACCATGGACATGACCCTGCAGCAGGTTGACACCATCAATTTATGCCTGGAAAAGGCTCTGGCCATCGCCCACATGGTGGCCGAATGCGGCGGTGACCACCGCCCGGCTTCGGATGAATCTCCCTCGGCCTCCCTGTTTGTGGTAATGCGGGTCGTGATTGAAGAATTGGAGCGGATTGGGGAGGTGATGAAGGGGTTGGAGGAAGAGGAATCCACTGGAGACGACCACGCACGATGCTGACACAAGGAGGGTGCGCATGCCGATCTCCAGTGTGGTGTCTGGTCCGTTTATGTGAGGTTTGCTCCTTGGCCGCCGCCCTCTTTTTCGATTTGCAGCAAGAGGGACAGCCGTTTTTCCTCATCCATATCGCCCACTGCCATGATGATGCGAGCGATGGTGTTGTCTGGCTCATAAAAGAAGGACACGGGCACATTCAACACTTTTGCCATGTCCCTGACCAGGGTAAAGGCAGGCGTTCGTTTGCCATTTTCGTATCGATTGATGCGGATGGATGCTCCTGATGGCTCCAATCCCATCTTGAGTCCCAGGATGCGTTGGGAAATTCCAGCCCGTTCACGAGCGCAACTAAGCCTTTGTTTTATAATAATATCATATTTCATCGGTCACTTTCCGGTGCGTCAAGAGTGGAAAGCGGCCATCATGGATTGACATTGCCTGATTGGTATATTACCGTTACGTATATTGCCGTTTTAAGGCAATGTCCATACTGGAAATGATTGGAGATGGAAAATGACGCAGACAATCACCGAGAGTCCGACCCAGATCATCGTTTCGACTACGGACCTTCCTGGATGACGACCTTCGCTGGCATGACTGGGATGCCCCGTACACCGGCCTCCATGTGTGGTGTGATCAATCTGCGGGGCAGTGTGGTACCGGTGATGGACATGCGCTTGCAATTCGGCATGCCCAAATCCGAACGGACGGTCAATACCTGCATCATCATCATTGAGGTGACCGTAGACGACAACAAGACGGTGTTGGGGGCCATGGCTGATTCGGTCAAGGAGGTGATGAGCCTGGATCCAGATCAGGTTGATGCGCCCCCCAAAATTGGTGCCAAGTTGCGCACCGATTTTATTCGGGGCATGGGGAAACAGGGGGATCACTTTATCATCATCCTCGATACCGATAAGGTTTTTTCCGCCGATGAACTCAGTGTGCTGCAGGAAGTCGGAACCCAGTTGTCGGGTCAACACGAACAGGCAGCATGATCAATCGTTGGGGGGCGGAGATCGCCCCCCTCGTTTGCTTGACAGGGATACCCATTGGGAATGTTTACCGATAGCAGTCAAAGCCAAATGCCCATTGAGGAGTTCTTGGCCAATCCAACAGCTCCCATCCTGATCGACGTGCGCGGCAGTTCGGACACCGATCCTGCCATTCCTGGTTCAAAACGGGTCTACCTGCTGGATATCGAAGAGCGGACAGAATCCTTTGAAAAACGGTTTGCCCCGCAAATGGCCAATCGGTCCCTGTTGCTCTATTGCAGCAAAGGGGAGGGGAGTCACTTCCTGGTTGGGAAATTTTCCGGGAAATACCGGGTGCATAGCCTACAAGGCGGCATGGTGGCCTATCTGACGGCTATTTCCCGTTTGCTCCATGAGCATCCTTACGAAGACCCGAAAAAGCGGGGCGATACCATGGTGAAAATTTTGGCTGCTCTCACC
>CAIWLA010000555.1 GCA_903913345.1 uncultured Magnetococcales bacterium
AACAACTCGCTTTCCAGCAGTCCGGCGGGCAGTGCCGCGCAGTTGACCGCGATGAAGGGATGGTGCGAGCGGGGACCGGCATCATGCAGGGCCCGGGCTGCCAGTTCCTTGCCCGTGCCGGTTTCGCCCGTGATGAGCACGGTGGTATCCACATCCGCCAACCGTTCAATCAACGCATAGACATCCTGCATGGGTTGACTGAACCCCACCAGTCCATGCCAACCCTGCCGTGTCTTGGTTTCCCGCTCCAGTATCGCCAATCGACTTTCGTCCCGTATCACCAGAATGGTTCCCAGGGCGTTGTGGGTCGAATCGTGAAAGAGTGAGGCCGTACAATTCAGGATCCGTTCTACACCGCCTTCGGTCATGGTGATCATGCGTACTGCACGTTGTCCTTCGCCCTCTCCCAATGCCTGTTGCAGCAGGGGTTCCACTGTGGAGAAAAGCCATGCCGCTTCGGTTTGCAACAATTGGTTGATGGCCGAAGGGCCCAGACCCAGGAGTCGGGTGGCGGCGGCGTTGATCTGGACGATGCGCCATCCCGCCTCCAAAACGATGATGGCATCATCGACGCCCCGAAAAACGGCTTCCATGCGATTGTGCAGAAACTCCCGATCTTCCCGGAAACGTTTGTATTGGATGACGCGATTGGCGACCAGAATGAGTTCCGCAGGGATGACCGGATTGATCAGATAGTCGAAGGCCCCCTCTCGCAAGGCCGTGCGCACCATCTCCATGTCGGGCAATTTGGTGATCAGAACAACCTTTGTAAGATAATTATTTTTCTGGATCTCGGCCAGAATCTGCAGTCCAGAACCATCGGGCAGATAAAGAGCGGTAAATATCAGGTCAAAGTTTTGTGCTTTCAACACCCCCATGGCACTCTGAAGGGAAGGGACACCCGTGACGGTATAGCCAGATTGGGAAAGGACTCTGGAGATCTGTTTCTGAACCAAATCATCATCTATGACAAGAACGGTGGTACTCACAACTTCCTCCATTGTGCTGATTCAGCGGAAATGTATCCAACCAGCCCTCGCGGGTTATACCGGAGACCGTGTCAATCCACAGATGTCTGAGACCGGGGATCTGGTTGATCAGCTGCCCCGGCACCCAACGGTTGTTTTCCCATCCGCGAATGACCACCCATCTGCACTATAACCCAACCGTCACTGGAAACGTATAAAAAAATCCTCTGTCGAGTATTCACTCGACATGAAGGTCAATCGGCACGAAGAATTTCTCCCCCTTCATAATACACCCAGCCTGGGATGTGCCGCTTTCAAATGCCGTTCACGCGGAAGCGGGAATCCAGAGAGTCGGGGTGTCATCTCCGAACTCTGGATCCCCGATTCTGCGGGGGATGGCGGAAACGATGTTTTCCGAAATGGGCGCGGGTCAGGGCGTGTTGACATTCGAGCACCAAAGGCCTTCAGACAAGGCGCGGGGCCGCGAGCAGCGCAGCATACACGTCGTATGCGAGCAGCGGAGCGGCCCCGCAACGCCGTATCAAGGTCTTTGGGGCCGAATGTCAACACGCCCTAGACACCACCTGTCACGGCAGCTGCTTAACCTCCTTGGCGAAACCCTCCATGTTCACGTTAAAGGAGATGGGCTGTGTGGCACCACTGGGCAGCATGATCACCGAGACTTCCTTGGTTTTGAGCAATTCTTCTGTCTGGGCGGGACTCAGTTGAACGGCACCCAAACAACCATCCGGGGTGCAGTTTTGCAGGATCAGGGGAATCGGCTTGTCCGTATCAATCTTCACCACGGCCCCGGACGGCAGACTGATACCAAGCGGCAACATCGTGACGATGAATGGTTTTTTCTCCTCTCCCATGTAGCCAAAGGAGAAGCGCAAGGCCAGTTTTCCCTCCTTGGTGCTATGATCCTGACTCGCATAGCATGTCTTCTTTTTCTTGTCTTTGTCCTCTTCACACACCGTGGACCACAGCTTATGGGCATCTTTGGCCTCTTTCTGGATTTCAGATGCGGCCTTTTTCGGCACATCCGTGGCCGAACTGCTGCTGGCATCGGCCAAATGATTGACCAGGAAAGAGGCCGCACCGATGGCCACAACGCCAGACAATATCAGTGTACGCAGGGAGACTGGGGATTTCTTCAACATGGTATTATTCCTTTTATTTGGTTAAAAAACGGAGGAGCAGGATGACTCTCGCTCCCCCGGGTTCCGTTTCGGTTGAATATGGAACGGCAAAATGCCGTTCCGTGTCAATCAGTTAGAAAGATTTACGCAAGGTCAGTTGCAGACTGTGGGCACTGGCATTACTGCGGCTTTCGTAGTCGTAGTCCACTGTCACTTTGTAATCATCCTGAGTCGCCACCGTCAATCCAACGCCAGCGACGAGGGCATCGCGGCCACGATCAACACCCGTACTCTGGAAGGATTGACCGGCAATGGTTGCGGTCGTGCCGTTCGTGTTGCCACCAAAGTCATGATCCCAATGCATGCGAAACTCTGGCTCGTAGGAGAGATCCTCGTTCCTGATCGTGCGAATGGCTCGGAAACCGACGGTGGAGTGGGCAGAATCCACGGTCTTTTCACCCACGGTCAAGTTGAGGTTGCTGGTACCGGATTCCGCGAAGCCATCCTGCTGGGCGTGGTTGAATCCCAGACCCACCCATGGTTCAATGACATCGACTTTGGTCAGATCAAAGTGATAGCCCACATCGATGCCACCAAAGAGATTACTGCCATCCGCACTGCCTTTGGCAACACCACTCAGAGTGGAACGGGTGGAATCATAGCTGTTTTTCGCATAGCCAATGCTGCCTTTTGTGAAAATGTTGTCGAAATTCATCCGACCATAGGCGGCCATCTGTACGCTGACAAGGTCGGCCTGGGAGGCATCATCGCCGTCCACGCTGCCCCCGGAATAACCGACACTGACACCCAATGTGGACTGATCCGTGACTTTCCAGTCCATGCCACCGATCAAGCCCCTCATGTTCTGGCTATATCCGGCGGCGTTGCCATCGGACTTGCCTTTGCCCCATTGACCAAAACCTTGGAGCCAGACATTGGTATTCTTGCCCAAGGCATCACCGGCGTTGACACCGGAGACAGCATAGGCCAGGGTTTTGTTCTGGTTTTGGAACACATGGTCATTCATCACCCGTTCAAAGGCGCGTTGAACATCCTGCTCGACACCCATGGCATTGCCATACACAGTACCGGCGGCCTTGCTCAAGGCATCCCGAACCTGGGCCGTGTTCAGGCTGTACATCTTGTCCGTATCGCTGCCGACAATGTTATACTGCGTTCCTGTGTTAAGGCCTTTTTCAATGGCGGCTGCCACCGCTTTCTGGTTGCTGGTCAGGGCGATGGCCGGCGCGCTCAGACCGCCAACCTTGGTCACGATCATGTCTACCTCTTTGGGACCATACATCAAATGTGTGGTCAGGGCGGCATCATCACTACTCGTGTCGGCGAAGCGGCCGGTGATGGTGCCGTCAACGGTTTGCAGGATAATATAGCGGTTGGAAAAGGAGGCGTTGGCCCCATTGGAGAGAGGTACGGCTGTGTAGTTGATGGCATGCACGGAACCGCCATTCAGAGTGGCATCACCGGTCACGACAATCCGATCACTGGAACCAGTCACCGTCGGACTGGCAATCGTCGCGTTATACTCCGCATCATAGATCGATCCGGCCACCTGGGTGTAAGTGCCCACGGTCACCGTGTCGATGGAGTTGCCTGGTTTGATGGTACCGGCCATGTTCACGTTGCCAACGATGGTGCCCCTGCCTTTGAGGATACCACCGCTGTCAATGTTGACCGGAGCCACAATCTTCACATCCGTTGAACTCTCGTCACCAACGACCAGAGTGGCATGATCAACAGTCACCGCACCCGCTTGCACGGTACTGGTCCCGAGGCTACTCGAACCGCCCAGGATCAGGGTGCCGCCGGTCACATTCGTGACCCCGGTGTTGGTGTTGGCACCGGTGAGGATCAGTGACCCTGCCCCCACCTTGTTAAAGGTACCGCTGCTGTTGAGTGCACCATCGAAGGAGGTCGTTGTACCGGCGGCAGTGGTGGCATTCAGGGTGCTGCCTGCAGCAAGGCTGATCGTGCTACCAACAGCGCCACTCACATTGAGGGTACTGGTGACGTTAGCCGACAAGCCAAGGGTGGCACCAGCGACAACCGCCACGCTGTTGCCAGACTTGATGCCATCGCTGACACCCACCACCAGAGTGCTGCCCGCACCGACCGTTGTAAGACCGGTGTAGGTATTGGCACTTCCGAGGGTCGTACTGCTTCCACCGCCGATGCTCAAGCCCCCCGCTCCGCCGATGACAGTCGTCACGTTGGTTGGGGTGGTTGGAGCGAGGTTCAAGGCCGTGTCGCTGCTGCCAGTGGTCGTTGTGGCCAAACCAACCAATGAACTGACCTTGCTGCTCATATAAGTTATCGCGCTGGAGGCGATGGAGGACCAGTCTCCACCTGTCCCGGTGTTAATAACAAAGCCACCGGCACCGCTGGCGAGATTAACGACACCCGTGAAAGCGGAACTGTCACCCGTCAAGGTCAGTATGCCCGCACCCGCCTTGATAAAGGTACCCGAACCCGTGAGGGCACCCAGGTTGGTGGCGCTGGCGTAGGTGGCGGTCAGGGTGCTGCCTCCCGCCAAGTTGACCGTACCGGCACCGCTCACGCCACCTGTGATCATGTATGTGCCACCCGCCACGTTGGCCGTGACCGAACCACCCGCACCAATCACACCAACACCCCCGGCACCACCCGTACCGGCCTCACCGGGGGCACCCTGAATCAGGGTAAGCGTTCCACCGATATTGCCCGAAATCGCTGCCGAGACAGCACCACCGGCACCACCGGCTCCACCAACACCCACCGTCCCGGCATTACCGCCATTGCCGCCCTTGCCACCCGTCAGGGTGACATCGCCCGCAATCGAATCGGCCAGGACAATCGTGATGGCACCACCGGCTCCACCGGCTCCACCGGCCACTTTGGCACTATTGGAACCCATACCACCCGCCGCACCGGCACCCGCCGTTGCCACCAGGTTACCGCCAATCGTTGATGACGTGACGGGTGAGACATTCAATGAAATCGCGCCACCCGCGCCACCGGCACCACCAACGGTGTTACCCGCATTGCCTCC
>CAIWLA010000556.1 GCA_903913345.1 uncultured Magnetococcales bacterium
CCAACAATTCGGGGCTGTAATCCGATTCTGCGTCGCAAGAGGGTGCGGATTCAGGCATGCCCCAAGGATTCCTGAAGTGCAGTTCTGGCCCCAGGAACGTTGCGGCTTGCAAGACGAATTCACTGCCTGTCTTACCCTTGGCCGTCAGGTAACGCTTGTACCTCTCAAGGCCAGCGCAAATTTCTGCATGGGTGATTCCGGTTTTCAGTCGTGCAGACCATGCTTGGCAGGCACGCCGCTTTGGGTTTGACCCGGCACGTTGCGGATAGATTTTCCAGAGGGCCTCGAAGTCGGCAGGGTACTCACCATCGTTGCCGGGTTGATGCACGGAAAATTCCTGCATGGTTGATCCGCCAGGATCAACCGTAGATCTGTTTCCTTTCCCTTACATTCCCTTCCCTTCCGGGTGCGATACCTCAGCGATACCTCGGCGATACCCAGGCGATGCCATGTCGGTTTTATGAGATGGTATCGGCGATACCTCATCGTTTTGATGGGGTGGTATCGCCGATACCATGTTTTTTGGTTGACGCATCTTGCGGTTTATATTGGATTTCTGCATACTCCCGTCTGGAAGAGGAAATTTGAAATTTGGTTGGTCAATTCGCTGATGATGCCAGCCTGTGACGCGCCAGTATGGTTGATCGTTGACCATGTATTCCTCCAATAAACCATGATCGATCAACTCATGCACCATGGTTGAAACATCCTGAACCGTGAAATCGTCGGACGGGTACACCTCCATTTTGAGGCGTTTCATGCTGGCAGGGTGGATGCCACTGTCGTCGCAGAAACACCACAAACCGATGAACAGCAGACGTGCTGCAACGGAACATTCCACAATTTGTTCGCTTGTCCAGAACTCTGGTTTAACCGTTCTGATGCGTGCCATGGTGACCTCTAACAAAATGTGCTCACTGAGACTATTGGCGATGTCGGAAACAGCACAATCGATCAACGGCCATTGAAACCTGGAACATTGACTGGCAAAATTCCTTTTGGATTCCGGCTTATTGTGAATCACCCGGCTCATGCACCGGGCTTTCTCGCATCTGCATGGCGGTTTTCGTTCTCACGTGGCCGCCCGTGCTTGTGCAGTGCTCTGCGCCCGGCCTGCTTGTACCCAAGCGTCCAGATCATCGACGAAATAAAAGACTTTTCCCCGCTTTACAAAGGGTGGTCCTGTTCCTTTGGAGCGCATCATGGCGAGCGTTTTTTCAGCCAATCCCAAATACGCTGCTGCATCTTTCGTCCTTACCCGCCCGTCTGGAAGTACATTCACAGACGACTGTACCGCAGAAAATTTTATAGTTCCATTCATGTGGTGCTTGATCCTTGTCGATTTTGGAGGATTGCAATGTGTTGTAAGCTGGTACAAGCATGTCAGAGAAAAATCAGGAGCGCAACAGGAATTTTCTGCTTGCCATGGAATTTTCATGGTGGTAGTGTGTTCTAAGAACTTACAAGAACTTTCGAGAAAAAGGCACGACCATGGAAGAAAAAAAAGTCAGGCAGGGCGGTGGAGGAAAACTCTCTCGTTCAGAAACGGTGACGGTTAGGCTCGATCCCCGTTTACGCTATATGGCAGAGTTGGCCGCCCGTAAACATCGGCGCACATTGTCAAGCTTCATCGAATGGGCTGTGGAAGAGAGCATAAATAGAACAATTATTTATGAAGGATCCGGTCAAAAGGGAGATGAATCCAGAACCTTTGCAGAAGAGGCTGACAGGCTGTGGGATGTGGACGAAGTCGAACGTCTGGCACGCCTTGCGATACTTCGTCCAGAGTTGTTGACATACGATGAACAAAAAGTATGGAAAATTATTAAAGACTGTTTTATCCTGACACCAGCACAGAAAAATGCGAGAGAATACGACTGGGATGTGCTTGTAATCCAAGTCTTTCCAAGAATCCGCGAGTTGTGGCCACATCTTATGATGGTTTGGGATGAACCACCGTCGGTTCTCGCCCCCTGGATTGAACGAGAGCAACAAGAGAGCATCAGCCTCCAGGAACGACACAACCGACCGAACAAACAGGAATAGATAATCACTGCCTTCTTGATTACGGGAGTGGTCATGGTGTACCGGTGGCACGGCGGACGGAGAATCCAATATGTCAACAGCCGCCCAAAGTGTACCAATCCATGTTCACCCAAAGTGTACCACCCATGTTCACCCAAAGTGTACCACCC
>CAIWLA010000557.1 GCA_903913345.1 uncultured Magnetococcales bacterium
CCCATGCCAAAGGCAACGGTCGCCACCATGATCTTGGATGATCCAGGCCTTTTAAAATCCGTCAATATTTCCGATCGTTCCTCCATGCCTTGATCACCGTGATACTCGACCACGACTCGGTGCCGGAGGGTCTTTTTAAGTTCTGATGCAAGTCGTTTGGCGTCCGCCTTCCGATTGCAGTAGATAATTCCCTTAGACTCCTTCTGCTTTCCCAGGTAGGGCATCAACACTTCCCACCGTGCCCAGAAGACGGCATCCCGAATCTGGGCTTCAGCCGCCCTAGTCCATTGATCGCATCGAAGTATTTTGCGAATCTCGTATGGTAGTTCGATCTGCTCGACTTTCAGAAACAGGTTGTCCTTTCTGACGGGATAGCCCTTTGTCTTGATCCCCTTTAATCCGAGACCCGTGGCGATTTCTCTTTGAGTGCGAGGGGTGGCAGTGGCTGTCAACGCCAGGATAGGTGCCTTGCAGACCTCCCGAATTTGACGCAGGCTCCTGTAGGCTGCGCGAAAGGTTTGGCCCCACTTCACGACCACATGGGCCTCATCAACGACAATCAGCCTGGTGCGTGTGCGGAGGCGGGGAAACATGTTGAAGAGCCAGCGCCATGATTCAGGCGGAACGAAAATCAGATGAAGGCTTTGATCGGTGATACGCCTCTTTACTTCCTCTTTGAATTCCTTGCGATTCGCTTTGTTCATAGCAAAAGCATTCAGGCTGAATTTTCTAGCTTCCAGAACTTGGTCTTCGATGAGCGAAACCAGTGGAGAGATAATAATCGTCGGGCCGGTCAATAGTTGGGAGGGCTGTAGGTAGGTCATGCTTTTCCCGGACCCCGTTGGAAGAATGCCCAGTGCATCTCGGCCATCCAGTGCCGCTCTCACTAGGTCCAGTTGCCCCGGGCGGTAACCTTCAAATTTGAAATTTTGAAGGAGATCATGTTCCAACCACTGGTCAGGAATCTCGCCCCCTCCAAAATGTGTTCGCTCGAAACTCTCGGTCGAGTCTTCATTCGATCGAAGCTCCTTCAAAATGAGTGGGCCAGGAACCCGGATTGCCCACTCGGTCCTGACTTCTGGTTTCCATTCATCAGGCCAACTTGGAGCCTTTCGGCGCTGGTCCCATGGGCCGATTTCTTTTCTCACTGGGTAGTCGCCATGGGTTAGTGCAGACATCCATGGTCCCCGGAAGGGATGTTCATAGCCTAGGCAGTCGAGAAAGTAGCCAACCTTCCCATTGATAACCTTGCTGCGTAATACCTTGAGGTAGGCCAACAACTCTTCTGCGTCATCAAGGGGGAGTTGCTGAAGGTCATTCCACGTATCAAGGCGGCTGTTCTCAAGATCAGGACGCCGAAGCAAGTCCACCAGCGTTCTTTCGGGTGATGTAACCCGGAGAGTTCGAGAGCCGAAGTGTGCCCTGAGAACACCGAGTTCCAGATGACGGGCCTGCACCGGCACGTAGGTTTTCCCCTCGAAGGACCATGGGTGAGCAATTTGGGACGAGAGAAAGTGAATCGTTTTTTCGGGAGCAAGCCTGTTCAGATGCCAGTGAAGTGCAGCGCGGTGTGAGATCACCGCTAGGGGCTCCAATCGGCTTACAACGAGGTAAGGATCTAGCCCCTCCTGTTGTCCTGCTCCATACAGGCTTCGGAATATGCTCTGGCGGATCCCTTCAATGTGACCTTCCTTCCTGAGGTGGTTGATCAAACCGCGCAGTGTGGGCACGGAGTTACCAGCCGTCTTCGCCGCGACCCGGGCGCGTTCAAGATCCAGCAGGTTGAAGACTGCCTCCCCATGAAGGAAGTCCGATACCCAGGGCTGCATCGCGAACCTCCCTTCAGGCCACAAAAGCCTTGATATTGCTAGCTAGATTCATTATTGCGGCAAATATCGGTTCTCTTAAAGATCTCTTTCTCCTCCGGACCTTGAGGATCCGAATACAGCTTGTTTTGCGCTGAGCGAATGGGTCTGCGAGCCCAATCTGGGGCGGTGGAAACTAGGTGAAGCCGAGTTGAACGGGATGGCCACCCAGAAAGGAAAAGCCAGATGAACACCACCACTCATGCCCTGGACGGTCTGAACCCCCTGGTCGCGAACCTCGCCGCTGGAATCGACGATCCCCGCATCCTCCTAGCTGTCGGACTTTGCCAGGACCAGATCAGGGAACCCCCCTTGGGCTTAGGTCAGATTCGGAGGGCAATCGGGATCGTCCGACCCCAGGGAGCACCCTGCGAACGTACGATCCAGCGGTGGGTCGATGAGAAGGGTATGCCCTGCGCCTTAGATCCGGCGGCCAACCAGCGTGTCTACTTCTTCTCGAAATGCCTCGCCTGGTATCAGCAGACCTTCCACTTCATACCCACCTCCGAAATCGCGGAGTCCGATGCCCGAGACTTGATCATCAAGGATCTACAGACTGTCGCAACTCGGGCCAAGCGGAAAGCAAACTAGGAGGCCTCAATGCCGCACTGTCATTCCCCCCCCCTTCAATGACTCATCTCAGATGTCTGCTTTCACTCCCCGATGAAGGTTTCGTCGTTGCGCAGTTGCTGAGCAGGTAGCCGACAAACCCCACGGATCTTCAATTCGCCGATATCCACTCGGTGGCGATAGCTCTACTCGAAAGGACCTCCCCGTGAATCCAAATTACCTGGCACGGCCACCAACAGACCTGATGCATCTCCCCCTCTGTTCGACTCTCTAGGCCCGCCGACCGGCAATGATCGGCGGGCCGCCCTCTCGCCCTGCACGTCCCACCTACTTATCAAGGCGGGCAGGGCCCTCATTGCCAAAAACGAGTAGGAGTACGCCATGGGCTCAAAAATGAGTCAGAACCACAACCCCGTTAACGGGGCCCGAAAGGTCCAGCAGGATCTTAACGGCACCGATTATCGAATCCCCCGCGAATCCACGAAAGGTGGCGATTCGTCTGAGTTACGCAAAGGCCCTCACCCCAAGAAGAAGCAGGTGCGTGAAGCCCCCATCCGCTTCGTAGACGAACTTGGCTACGACGAGAAAACCAATACCTTTAAGGCCCACTTCCGCATCGGGAAGAAGACCTACACGCTCGACACGGGGAAGGACAACATCGATGCCGCCCAAAAGTGGTTGAGCAACCAGAAGATCTCCCTGATCAATTTTGCAACTACGGGAATTGTTCCTGGCCTGACGATCCGACAGGCACTCACCCTTTGGATGAACTTGGCCCCCATTGATACCTCTCGGCCCCGGGTTCCCAATCAAGAACGGGTAAAGATTGTCCGTGGTCGTTGGGAATACTTGCTTTTGAAGGACCATGGAGACAAGGCCATCGACGGGCTTCCCAAAGGATTTCTCCTGGAGCAAGTCGAGATCTACAAAAACAATTCTGGCCCCATGGGGCCCCACACCATCGGTGGTGTCCGTAGTTTCATTATCGACCTCAACACTCCGTTTCGGTTTGTTCATCGCATGGGGTGGGTTCCGGTCCTCCCGACTCTCCCGCGCCTACCTCGGATGGACAAGCCCGTGATCCATTTCATTCCTCCGCACCGTCTGCTGGAGGTGATGGAACTGTTTGATCGTTACGTCCGCTATGACCTCTACGCCATGCTCTACATCCGCATGATGGCCTTCTCGGGTCTTCGGACCAAAAATGCGCGTTTGCTCCGCAAGGAATACTTTAAGGCTGCGGACGGGATTTTCGACACTGGGATCACTAAGAACGGGTTTCGGTACC
>CAIWLA010000558.1 GCA_903913345.1 uncultured Magnetococcales bacterium
CAATATTTTTGAAACGGTATTTCATACATTCCTCTCGGTTTTCTATCTCCCACAACAGCATCATCTGGTGTCAGATCTACCATATGGATGCAATCAGTGCAATCAAAATCATAAATCGCACATCACCCTCCCCAACACCCCCCGCAAATACTGCCCCGTCCAGGAGGTGGGATGGTCTGCGCACTGTTCCGGCGTCCCTTCCGTGACGATCCAACCCCCCCTGGCTCCCCCTTCCGGTCCCAGATCGATAATCCAGTCGGCGGTCTTGATCACATCCAGATTGTGTTCGATCACCACCAGGGTGTTGCCCGCCGCCACCAGTCGCTGCAAAACCTCCAACAATTTGCGAATATCCTCAAAATGGAGGCCGGTGGTCGGTTCATCCAGAATGTACAAGGTCCGACCCGTGGCCCGCTTGGCCAGTTCACGGGCAATCTTGACCCGCTGGGCCTCGCCACCGGAGAGAGTGGTGGCCGCCTGGCCCAGACGGACATAGCCCAACCCCACCTCCATCAGGGTGGCCAGCTTGCCCTGCACCGCCGGAATGGGCTGAAAAAAGAGCAATGCCTCCTCGACCGTCATATGCAAAATGTCGGCAATGGTCCGACCCTTGTACCGCACCTCCAGGGTCTCCCGGTTGTATCGGCTGCCATGGCAGATGTCACACTGGACAAAAATATCCGGCAAAAAGTGCATTTCAATCTTGACCAGTCCATCCCCCGCACAGGCCTCGCACCGCCCCCCCTTGACGTTGAAACTGAACCGGCCCGCCGTATATCCCCTGGCCAGGGCCTCTGGAACCCCCGCCATCAACTCCCGAATCGGGGTGAACAGCCCGGTATAGGTGGCGGGATTGGAACGGGGCGTGCGACCGATGGGGGATTGATCGATGTGAATCACCTTGTCCAGATGTTCCAGACCGCTCACCCGTACCACCCGTCCCCCCGGTGCGGTCGCGGTATTGTGGAGACGATGCTGCAAGGCGGGCAACAGGGTGTCCAGGATGAGACTGGATTTGCCCGATCCCGACACCCCGGTGACACAGGTAAATACCCCCAGGGGAATGGCCACATCGATGGCCCGCAAATTGTGGGTCGTCACCTGCTCCAGAAAAAGACGCTGATCGGGATGGAGGGGACGACGGACGGTCGGCACCGGGATGAACCGTTGGCCGCTCAGATACTGCCCGGTCAGGGAGTCGGGATGTTGGCTCACCGCCAGAGGGGTGCCGGTGGCCACAATATGGCCCCCATGCTCCCCCGCCCCCGGTCCCATGTCCACCACAAAATCGGCCCCCCGGATGGCCTCTTCGTCATGTTCCACGACAATGACCGTATTGCCCAAATCCCGCAGATGCAACAGGGTGGCAAAGAGCCGTTGGTTGTCCCGCTGATGGAGACCAATGCTGGGTTCGTCCAGGATATAGAGCACCCCCGTCAGACCGGAACCCACCTGATTGGCCAGACGAATCCGCTGTCCCTCGCCGCCAGAGAGGGTGGCCGCCGCCCGGTCCAGGCTTAAATAATCCAACCCCACGGCAATCAAAAACCCCAACCGCCCCGTTACCTCCTTGAGAATGCGGGCGGCAATCGCCTGCTCCCGTGGGGTCAGGGTCAACTGTTCCATGAATTGCACCACCGGCACGAGAGAGAGCGCGGAGAGGGTCGCAATGGTATGCTCGCCAATGCGCACATGCAGGGCCTCCTTGCGCAGGCGTTGACCCTGACAGGCCGGACAGGGCTGGCTGGAGCGATAATGGCCCAACTCCTCCCGCAACTCCTCGGATTCCGTCTCCAGATAACGGCGTTGCAACAGTGGCAAAACCCCTTCCCAGGTGCGCAATGCGGAAAAACGCCGCTTGCTGCCCTGGGTGTGAAAACGGATCTTTTCCGGCCCGGCCCCCTGCATGACCAGTCGCTGGGCCTCCGCCGGGAGATTTTCCCAGGGGGTGTGAATATCAAACCCGAAATGGTCGGCCACGGCATAGAGGGTGCTTTGGGCAATATGGGCGGTGGGTTTGGCCCAGGGGGCGATGGCCCCCTGGCGAATGGAAAGACGGGGATTGGGCACCACCCGCTCCGCGTCGAAAAAGGCCTGGCTGCCCAGCCCGTCACAGTCGGGACAGGCCCCGAAGGGGTTGTTGAAGGAAAAGAGACGCGGCTCGATCTCCGGGTAGGAGATGCCGCAGCGAATGCAGGCATGTTGGGTGGAAAAGAGCAGCTCCTGCACCGGTTCCGAGAGGATCTGGATGCGCACCACCTGACCCCGCACCCCCGCACCCGCCATCCCTGTTGGCCGGGTGGCGGCGGTCTTCATCCCCAGGGTATCCAGGAGATTGAGGGCCACCTCCAGGGAGTCGGCCAGGCGGGACTCGATCCCCGGTTTGATGGCGATGCGATCCACCAGGGCCTCCAGGGTATGGGGCACATTTTTGTCCAGCACCGGGAGAGACTCCAGTTCATGGGTCTCCCCATCCAGCAAGACGCGGGTAAACCCCTGTTTGCGCAAGGCATCCAGTTCCTTGCGATGCTCGCCCTTGCGGCCCCGGACGATGGGAGCCAGCAACAACAGACGGCTCCGCTCCGGCAGATCCATGAGTGTATCCACCATCTGGCTGACCGTCTGGCTGGTGATCGGATCGCCACAGCCATGGCAGTGGGGATGACCGATGCGCGCAAACAGCAGACGCAGATAGTCATGGATCTCCGTGACCGTGCCCACCGTGGAACGGGGATTGCGTCCGGTGCTTTTCTGCTCGATGGCGATGGAGGGGGAGAGGCCGTCGATGGAGTCCACATCGGGCTTGTTTTGCAGACTCAAAAACTGGCGGGCATAGGCCGACAGCGATTCGACATAGCGGCGTTGCCCCTCGGCAGACAGGGTATCAAAGGCCAACGAGGATTTGCCGGAACCGGAAACACCCGTGATGACGGTCAGGGCGTTTCGGGGCAGTTCCAGATCGATATTTTTCAGGTTGTGTTCGCGTGCGCCGCGGATGACAATGTTTCGCTCACTCATTTTTTCCGGCGATGAACCTCCTGCCCAGGGCGCAGGCTTCACCGCACCGCGCAATCCCAATCGTTTGACGGCAAACCACGGTCGTGGCGTGACCAAACCATCGTCCGCGACTCGAAGCCACCCTTAAAGATAAAAGGAACAGTATAGCATGGTTGGTTACATGACGGAAATGGTCCTGGAAGGTCGTCCGGTACTTTGTATCGGCGGCGGACAGGTGGCGTTGCGCAAGTTGTCTGGATTGTTGGTGTGTGGTCCAGAGATCACGGTCGTGGCCCCGGAATGGCATCCGGGTATCGTGGCATTGGCCGAGGCGGGTCGGATTGTCTGTCGGACCGAACCCTTTTCTCCTGCCCTGCTGGAGGCGTTGCCCCGTCCGGTGCTGGTCTTTGCCGCCACGGGGGAGGAGAGGCTCAACCGGGAGATTGCCCGGCAGGCGGCCCAGCGGGGTCTGTTTTGCAATTCGGCGGATGATCCAGAGAGCAGCGGTTTTTTGGTCCCGGCGATGGTGCGGCGGGGACCGGTGGTGGTGGCGGTCTCCACCGGCGGAAACTCCCCCGCCCTGGCCCGACTGCTCAAGGAGCGGCTGGAGGTGTGGCTGGAACCGGGCTGGGGGAGTCTGGCCCTGTTGTTTGGTGCCCTGCGGGATCGGGTCAAACGGTCTCTGCCCGATCCGGTGGTGCGGCAATCCTTCTGGCGGGCCACCTGTCTGGCCGTGGCCCAGGAGCGACGTTTTGAGCGGGGGGATCATGAAGAGTGGCTGAAGGCGCGTCTGGCCGAGACAGAGGATCGGCAGCGTTGACCACATTATATTAATCTTTTTAATCTATTACGGGTCCAGTGGGATTATCCCCCTGGTGGGGTCGGGGGCAACGCCCCCGTCTGCTCCAGAGATGACCAAGTTCTGCAAGTTGGCCCCACCCCTGAATCTTAGAGACAATCGGACCACACGCAAGATCGGGCATGGATTTTTTGTAAATTTCTTCTATCCTGTTCCCCAGGGATGATCTTATGCGCCGCCAGGGAGGCGGCATCTGTACGACAAGGGAAGCGAAGAATGACCGAGGCTGAGGTCGGCAACACGGGGGATCAACGGGAGCCGTTGCGGTCGGAGGTACGCATTTTTACCGATGGGGCCTGTCAGGGCAATCCGGGGCCGGGGGGATGGGGTGCCCTGTTGGGTTATGGTACCCATGAAAAAACCCTCTTCGGATATGCCGCGCACACCACCAACAACCGCATGGAAATGCTGGCGGCCATTCGTGCCCTGGAGGCGTTGAAACGACCGTGTCGGGTGAGGGTGACCACCGATTCCCAGTATGTCAAAAACGGGATCACCCAGTGGATCGGGCAATGGAAAAGGCGCAATTGGCGCAAGGCGGATGGCCAGGCGGTGTTGAATGTCGATTTATGGCAAAAATTGGATGCACTGTGTGGCCAACATGAGGTAGACTGGGATTGGGTCAAGGGGCACGCCGGTCATCCAGAAAATGAGACAGTGGATCGGTTGGCCAGGGAGAGCATACAGCAGGGCCGAGAGGGTCTCCTGGTCCCGGATCCGGCGGGATGGTGTCCGTAGAGAATGATATTCACGAAAACGATGCCTTTCCCACAAGGGAGGCGGCATGGCTACAAAGGAGAGACTATGTTCGAAGATCAACTGCAAGCCGTTCAAGAGTTGTTGACCACCAACGAAAAATTTCGTCAATTGCATGATCAATACCAGGCCGTCAAGTCGGAAATTGACACGAATGGCCTGACCAGGGACCAGTTTTCACTGGAACGTCTCAAAAAACAAAAGCTCATGTTAAAAGACCAGATGGCCATTCTGCTCAATCAGCACACCAGTTGAAAACCGTTTTGAAGGCGTGATGCGCTGGCTGGCCTCGTGGCGAAACCGCCGCTGACGACAGCGACATCCACCCATAAAGGGTCGGTGGGGGCGGTGTCCCCCACCCCCGTTTGTCTGGTCTGTCTGCACCAGTGGTCACTTTTCGGGCAATCGATAAAACATTTTTCCCTTGCAGGAGGAGAGACGGTGAAAACATTTCCAATGGTCCTGTCCGCTGTGGTGTGGTTCTGGCCGATGGCAACCCCTTTGCTGGCGGGGGAGGGCAGCTATTCCGGGCAGGCGGTGAGTGAATCGGCTCAGGCCAGTGGTCATGCCAGTGCGAGTGCGGCGTTCGGCATTGTGGCCTCCGGGCAGGCGACCTCCGCCGCCCTGGCCGTCCCCCTTTCCGTGGGGGGGGCCGTGCTGGGTTCTGCGGGAGCCATGAGTACGGCTGCGGCTCAGGAGGCCATGCGGGCAGCCTCTGCCCCGATCGGCACCCCTTTGGTCGTCACCGAGGAGGTCATCACCATCGTGCCACCCAACGAAGCCTTGAAACCGAAAAAATAAAAGATAACAGACAATATAATCAAAGAGGAAAACGGAGATGTCCTGCCTGATGCGCCTTTTGGTCGTGGTATGGGTGGCTGTGGTCGGTGTGGGGGAGGTCCATGCCGTTGGTTTCAGTTCCAGCAGTCAGGCGGGAGAGGCCGCCCACTTCAAGCCCGAACAGGTGATGGCCTTTGCCAAAAAGGTGGAAAAAACCTTGGCCGGCAAGGGGGCGCGGGTCGCCATCCTGGCCCGCATGGGGCGGCCTCTGTCGGAGTTGCCGGCGGGGATGCACTTTACCCATGTGGCCTTTGCCGTCTATTCCGAGATCACCACCCATGATGGCCGGAAAGT
The DNA here is from genome assembly GCA_903913345.1 of uncultured Magnetococcales bacterium. GTDB lineage: Bacteria > Pseudomonadota > Magnetococcia > Magnetococcales > Magnetaquicoccaceae > Magnetaquicoccus. Next base: position 5,747 of record CAIWLA010000558.1, read on the forward strand.
GCCCGGATATGCCATCCACAATCTCTATCAACAGGATGACCATCCCGATATCAGCGATCTGGTTCAGGATTTTCCCGTCGATTTTTTTGCGGCGGTCGCAGAACTGGAGGCCGGGGTGATTATTCTGGAAGGGCTGGATTTGTCCGCGGTCCCTCCCGGTGACTACGAGCTGCTGTGTTTGCCCTTGAAGATCCAGCATGGCGATGGAGCACCGGCGCGCGTGG
>CAIWLA010000559.1 GCA_903913345.1 uncultured Magnetococcales bacterium
CCATCTGGTGGACGGTCTGTTGGTAGAAGATCTCCATGAATGAGACGGTGTACAGCATTCTGGTCTGGGCACCCGGGGTCATTTTTGCCATTACGTTGCACGAATGGGCCCATGGCTTTGTGGCCTTTCTGCATGGCGATGATACCGCCGCACGCCTGGGACGGTTGACGCTCAATCCCTTGCCCCACATTGATCCGGTCATGACCCTGCTGGTGCCCGGTCTGATCCTGGCCACCTCGCTGGCCACGGTGGGGACACCGTTTATCTTCGGCAGTGCCAAACCGGTTCCCATTAATCCGAACAATTTTCGGTACAAGCGGGGTGGGGTGCGAAAGGGGGTTGCCCAGCGCATGGCCATGTTCTGGGTGGCGGCCGCCGGTCCGTGCATCAATTTTTTGTTGGCCCTGGCGTGTGCCGGGGTGTTGCGGGTTACTCTGGCCATGACGGCTGCTCCGCCCCTGTTTCTGGTCGGCATGTTGCTGGCTGCCATCAAAATGAATGTGATCCTGGGGGTGTTCAACCTGTTTCCGGTGCCTCCCCTGGATGGCGGACGGATGATGACGGCCGTGTTGCCGCCCCCCCTGGATCGGACGTTGGCTTCCTTGGAACGTGCCGGTTTGGGGTTGGTCCTGTTGCTCGCCTTCTCGGGCTTGCTGGGCAAGGTGCTGTCGCCCATTCTGTCGGGAGCGATTCGTTTTTTTGTGGGTATGGCCGTCTCTTTGTAAAGCCGGTCTCTTGTTTCGGGTGCTTTGCCCCCGCCTGTTTTGTCCATGGAGCCTTTTGAACCTTGAACGCATCCCCCCGTTCCACCGTATTCAGTGGCGCACAGCCCACCGGACAACTGACCTTGGGCAACTATCTGGGTGCCATGCGTACCTGGGTGCAGATGCAGGACGATTATGACTGCATCTTTTGTGTCGTTGACCTGCACGCCCTGACGGTGCGGCAGGATCCCGTACAACTGCGCGCGCATATCTTTGAACTGACCGCTCTGTATCTGGCCTGCGGCATTGATCCGGCCAGGAGCACCATTTTTTTGCAAAGCCATGTTCCGGCCCATGCGGAACTGGCCTGGCTGTTGGCCACCTTTACCCAAATGGGCGAGTTGGAACGGATGACCCAGTTCAAGGATAAATCCCAACAACATAAACATAATATCAATGCTGGACTCTTTACCTATCCCATTTTGATGGCGGCGGATATCCTGCTGTATCATACCCACCGGGTGCCGGTGGGCGAGGATCAAAAACAGCATCTGGAACTGGCACGGGATATTGCCATCCGCTTCAATGGTCTCTACGGCCCTGTCTTTCAGGTGCCCGAACCGCTGATTGCCACGGATGGGGTGGCCCGCGTGAAAGATTTGCAAAATCCCACCAAAAAAATGTCCAAAAGTGCCGATGCAGATCTGGCCAGGGTGATGTTGTTGGACGATCCAGATGCCATCCTGAAAAAATTCAAGAAGGCCGTGACCGATACCCTGGGGGTGATTCGTCACGATGAGGGGCAACAGCCGGGGGTCACCAATCTGCTCAATATCTGGTGTGCCGCCACCAACAACAGCCGGGAAGAGGCTCTGGACCATTTCAGCCACCATCAATATGGAAAACTCAAGGGGGAGACCGCCGAGGTGGTCAATGCCCTGTTGCAACCCATTCGCACCCGCTTTCATGAACTGAACGCCGATCGGGAGAGGGTGCAGTCGGTGCTGGAACAGGGGGCGGAACAGGCCAGACAACGGGCGGACGGGGTGATCAAAAAGGTGTTGGATGCCCTGGGATTGCCAACGGCCCGGCACCGTTTTTAGCGGCCAGGCTCCAGGTGGTTCAACCGGGTTGTTTTGATTAGGTTATGATGGCGGGTCCAGGGGGATCATCCCCTTGGTGGGGTCCAG
>CAIWLA010000560.1 GCA_903913345.1 uncultured Magnetococcales bacterium
CCCACCATCGGCGCAAGGTGAGCGGGGTTCCCTATGTGTCGCACCTTCTGGCGGTGGCCAGCTTGGTGCTGGAACACGGAGGAACAGAGGATGAGGTCATCGCCGCCTTGCTGCATGACGCAGTGGAGGACCAGGGGGGGAAGCCGACATTGGAGCGCATCCGTGCCCAGTTTGGTGACCCTGTAGCGTTGATCGTAGAGCAGTGCTCCGAATCCAACGTGATTCCCAAACCACCATGGCAGGAACGTAAGGAACAATTCATTGCCGCCGTTCCGCACAAGGGTGCTGCTGCCAGGTTGGTATCACTGGCTGACAAAGTCCACAACCTGCAAGCCCTTTTACGCGATTACAAGCGGGACGGTGAGGCGGTCTGGAAACGGTTCAAGGGATCCAAAGACGGAACTCTCTGGTTCTACCGGACACTGTCCAATGCCTATCAGACCCACTCCGAGTCCCCCATGGAAAAGGAACTGGCTGAAGAGATGTCTGACTTGGTGACCGCATTGGAGGTTTATGCCTACTGAGCCCACCCATTGTCGAAGGAAGTTGTGTCAGCCAAGGATGCGCAGAAACGCCGATCGCAGGAACGGGCCGCCCGAAAGAGGGCCAAGAGCAGACCTGGGACACGTCGTCCGGTGGTGGAGATGACACCAGAAGCCTTTCGCCGGATAGCCGCCCCGATAATATCGGAAGTGGCCGAGAAGCGCGGCAAGTCGGAAGAGGTCGTTGCAGCAGTGCTGGAAATGATGGTGGATGAAGGCTGTCTGGGGCTGGATGCAAACGGACAGTTGGCATCGCTCAAACCAGTTTAGAACAGTTTGATCTTGCAAACAACAACCGGGAGGCGTTACCCTCCAAGCGATCGCATCAACTCGAGCAAGGATGAAACACCATGACTCTCAGCGAACGAGTTAAAACAGCCCGAAAACAGGCCGACCTTACCCAGAAGGAGTTGGCCGACCGGGTCGGCGTCAGTCAGACAGCCATCCATAAATTGGAAAGTGGAAGGTCCGTCTCTTCTCGACGCACAGTTTCCATTGCCTTGACGTGTGGTGTGGATCCCATTTGGTTGGACACCGGGCGTGGAGAAATGTCACTCATCGTGTCAACGCCGGGTATGACTCAGGCCGAGCTTGCCAAAGCCGCTACAGATGGTGAGATCCATCGGGCACCGCTGTTTGCCCGTCTCCCCCTCATTTCTTGGGAAGACGCCAGCCAGTCGTGTGAGGAACCTGCCGAATCGTTCCACCCCAAGGCGGAGGCATGGATCCCCGTTGCCCCCCGGTCCAGCGACCGCACCTTCGCCTTGCGCGTCCCGGACGACTCCATGAAACCAGAGTTCCAGGAGGGAGAGGTTATCATCGTTGACCCAACGCTGCCGGGCAAACACAATCAATTTCTCATTGCCCGAATGGAAGGCGATTCTATGGCCACATTCAAACAGTTGATAGTTTCCGGGAACCGGACGTACCTGAAGCCGCTAAATTCCCGCTACCCCTTGATTGATGTCCAGGGGGAGATGCGGGTTTGTGGGGTGGTTGTTGGGAAATACAAGGAATATTGACCGCTAAGCCGGTCGATATGCTGTGGTGCCCCTCTGTCTGGTGGAGTGCGCCTGTGTAAATGGGGTGATCGCAAACCGGAACAAGTTGGATGGGCATTCATGAGAATCGCTTGGCTGACAGATATTCATCTGGATCATGTTTCCGAGTATGACGCCAGAACCTTCTTCAGGATGGCGCGGAGCATGGATCCGCTGGCGTTGATCTCGCGACGAAAGATAAGCGATTTCTTCCAGACACTTGTAAGCAAAAAAGTTGATGCTGTGCTCGTCACAGGAGATATTGGGGCTGCTCCAATGATGGCTGCACTGTTGAAATGGATGGAAGAAGACTTACCTGTGCCGACGTACTTCGTCTTGGGAAACCACGACTTTTATGGCGGTTCCATCACACAAGTGAGGAAAATGGTCGAGGAGATCTGCGCACGGTCGCGTACCCTGTGTTGGCTTCCGAACAAGGGCGTGATTCATCTTGCGTCTGGCGTGGCGTTGATTGGGCATGATGGGTGGGCCGATGGTCGTTATGGGAATTTTATGGCATCCACCATCAGACTGAACGATTACTCTCACATAAAGGAGTTAAAGGAAAGCGGAAACAAGAAATCGCTTCTGAAGGCTCTGCATGTCTTGGGTGATGAGTCGGGGCATTACATCGCTGACCAGTTGCCCGAGGCCTTGAGGAATTTTGAGCATATCATCGTCGCTACTCATCCGCCACCGTTCCGGGAAGCTGCATGGCACGACGGACGGCCATCCGACGATGACTGGGCACCGCATTTCTCCTGTAAAGCGATGGGAGATGTCCTGTTGCACGCTGCAGAGGAGTACCCAGGGAAACGGATCACCGTTCTGTGCGGACACACTCACGGTGAGGGAGTGGCGACAATTCGTGATAACCTGCATGTATTCACGGGGAAAGCGGAATACGGTCTTCTACAGATCTACGCGATTCTGGATATAACGCAACAGGGACTCGGACTTCCAAACCCACCACGTTGGACAACCCCGAAGTAAAGCTGTGGACACGGCTTCCCTCAACCAAGCATCACCCCCCTACCCCATCAGACCAAACACCTTGGCCTGTTCCTCCCAATCCAGCGGGATCCTCTTCCGCAGACTCTCCAGATTGATGCTGTCTGGATAGTCCCCCGTCAACACTCGTTCCACGATGGCTGGCGACAAGATGTTCAGACGCAGGATGCGAGCCAGATAGGAACTTTCCACCCCCTCCTTCTCCGCCAGGTCTCTGATGGTGGCGGCCTCCCCCGACTCGATCATGGTCTGCCAGCGTCTGGCCTTGACCAACGCCTTGACCAACGGATCGTCGGACATGGCGGGTTCGGTGCCCGGCCTGGAGACAATACCGTCGGGGGTGACGATCACCTTCTTCCCCCCGCGCCGACGCAACTGCATCGGGATGTGAATGTGCAAAATCGCCCCGTC
>CAIWLA010000561.1 GCA_903913345.1 uncultured Magnetococcales bacterium
AAGATCGGCGAAATCGTCTCCCCAGCCCGCCATGGCTTTTTGACTGAGCAAATGCCGTCTGGCACGGATCCGGACACCACCAGTACCTGCAAGGTGGATCTGTCATCATCATCCGGCGCACTAACTTCCGGTACCATCGCCGACGCTGACACCCGGGCCACCCTGGCGTGGGTGGATGGGGAGTTTATCGCCTATTCCGCTGCAACCCTGACAGGCAGTCACCGATACACCCTGGGTGGTTACCTGCGGCGTGGCTTTTACGGCACCCTGATCAAGGCACATCCCAGCCAGAGTCCGTTCGTTCGGTGCGACGGAGCAATCTTCCGGTACGCATACGATCCGGCACTGGTCGGCAAAACTATCTACATGAAATTCCCAGCATTTAATCAGTTCGGCGGTGGGGGGCAGTCGCTGTCGGACGCTGGCGAGTACTCGTTCAGGGTAGTTGGGAGCTGATTGGAAAGGTGTTGAATAATGAGTACGCGCCGAACTCAACCCGTCGCTGGGGAATTCGGCGCGTTCTCCATCTGGCAGGCTCGCACGGGACCGCCGTGGTGTCCTGTCTTCTCCTTGATCCGCCTCTCACAGCGGCTTCTCCGAGATCGCCCCGAGTTTGCAGCACGTCCTGGTCCGTGTCGCAGTGCTCAACCGAAAGGGAACGCTGCGAATATACGCTTGTTTCCCAAATACATCATTCTGGTGCGTGGGGAAAGGGTTTCCCTTTCCAATTGGTTCTATGTGGTGGACCGGACGTCCAGCAACTGGCAGCTTTGTCGCTGTGTCAAGGCGATTGTCTTCCGATCCGTTTTCAAACGTTGGCCAATGGCCTTCACCTGCTCTGGCATGTGTTCTCGCGTTACGGTATCGTTCGATATGAATCGAGTTCGGGTAGGCGGTATTCCTCGCTTTGTCCGTTTGCACCGGGCATAATGCGAATTTTCAGATAACCATTCGATCAGGGGGTGAACGGTGGCCCGCAATACTGCCAAGGGGAAAAATCAGAACGGGGCCAGTCTTGGGTTCGAGGCGGAACTGTTTTTGGCCGCTGATGGGCTTCGACAAAACCTGGAACCATCTGAATACAAACACGTTGTTCTGGGACTGGTGTTTCTCAAGTATATCTCCGATGCCTTCGAGGCCAAGCACGAGAAACTGCTGGCCGAGGATGAAGTGGCAGCGGAGGATCCCGACGAATATTTGGCAGAGAACGTCTTTTGGGTACCCAAGGAGGCGCGCTGGTCCCACCTGCGGGCCAACGCCAAACTGCCCACCATCGGCAAGCTGATTGATGAGGCCATGATGGCCATCGAAGCCAAGAACGCCTCTCTCAAGGGGGTTCTGGCCAAGGGGTACAGCCGTCCGGCTCTCAATAAAGTGATGCTGGGAGAGTTGATCGATCTGATTTCGGGCATTGCCATGGGCGAGACCACCGGCAAGGCGCGGGATGTGTTGGGGCGAGTGTATGAATATTTCCTGGCCGGGTTTGCCGGGGCTGAGGGGCGACGGGGTGGCGAGTTCTACACGCCCCAGTCGGTGGTGCGGGTGCTGGTGGAACTTTTGGAACCCTACAAGGGACGGGTCTATGACCCCTGCTGCGGTTCAGGCGGAATGTTTGTCCAGTCCGAAAAGTTCGTCCAGGAGCGCGGCGGACGTATCGGCGACATCGCCATCTATGGGCAGGAGAGCAACTATACCACTTGGCGGTTGGCCAAGATGAATCTGGCGGTGCGGGGTATTGACGCCGACATCCGATGGAACAACGAAGGCAGTTTCCACAAGGACGAACTCAAGGATCTGCGGGCGGACTTTATTCTGGCCAATCCGCCCTTCAACGTTTCGGATTGGGGCGGAGACCGCGTGCGGGAGGATGCGCGATGGAAGTACGGCGCACCGCCGGTAGGCAACGCCAACTTTGCCTGGCTTCAGCACATTCTCCACCACCTAGCCCCTAACGGCATGGCGGGCGTGGTGCTGGCCAACGGTTCCATGTCTTCCACCCAGTCTGGAGAGGGAGAGATTCGCAAGGCGATGGTGGAGGCGGACGTGGTGGATTGCATGGTGGCTCTGCCGGGGCAACTCTTCTACTCCACCCAGATCCCTGCCTGCCTGTGGTTTCTAACGCGCAACAAGAATCCTGGCAAGGGGTGGCGGAATCGCAGGGGTGAGGTGTTGTTCATCGATGCCCGCAAGATGGGAAGGTTGGTGGATCGCACCCGGCGTGAGTTTGACCCGGAAGATATCCAGAAGATTGCCGACACCTGTCGTGCTTGGCGGGGCGAACCAGGGGCTGGAAAATACGCCGACGAGCCAGGGTTCTGCAAGGCGGCTACCCTGGATGAAATCCGTACCCATAACCATGTGTTGACGCCAGGACGCTATGTAGGTGCGGCGGCGGCAGTTGAGGACGATACCCCTTTCATGGAGCGGTTCGCGGAATTGCAAAAGAGCCTGGAGGGGCACTTCGTTGAGGGGAAGCGGCTTACGGTGGTGATTCGGGAAAGTCTGGGGCGATTGGTGCTGCCATGATGACCGTTGCCGAACTGATAGAGCGACTGAAAGGGTTCGACCCCGGCATGTCGGTGGTGGTGGCGGGCTATGAGGGCGGTTACAATGATCTCTCCTCCGTGGTTCTGGTGCGAATGGTTCCGGATGCGGATACCTGTTGGTATTGCGGTGCGCACGAGGAAGCGGACGATGGAAGTGAAAAGGCGATAACGGCATTGTTGCTGTCCGGGCATAACCATGTTGCCGTGGATGATTGAGCCTTCAGAATGCGGGAGATAAAAATATGTCGCGGTTGAGTGTCGAGGCGTTGGAGTTGGCGGTGGCCGCATTGGAAGAAGGGCTTCGGGAATATGCGGAGCACCCGGTGTTGACCATGCGAGACGGCGTGATCCAGCGATTCGAAATCGCTATGGATCTCTCATGGAAACTGCTCCAGCGCACCTTGAAGGATATCCTGACGATCAACCCAGGATTGATCCGCACCAAGGAGGACATGTTCCGCGTTGCGGCAGAGTACGCACTGATAAAGGAGACAGTCCGTTGGTTGGGTCATTACGAAGCCCGCAACCAGACCGCGCACATCTACGATGCCGATCTGGCGGCGCAGGTGTTTGACCGTATTTCATTGTTTCTACCGGATGTCAGGGAACTTGTCGCGAGGTTGAAGGATGCCGCTTGATCTCCGGCCCGACTACCTGGCCATCGTCCAGGAGATCCTGCGGCGTCATGTGCCGGACCGGGAGGTATGGGCCTTCGGCTCGCGGGTTCGGGGAACGGCCCGCGACGCATCGGACCTGGATTTGTGCATCCGTGGTGACGAATCCATGGGGTTCGAACGGTTAGGGCGGTTGCGGGATGCCTTCTCGGCCAGTGTTCTACCCTTCCGGGTGGATGTGGTGGATTGGGCGACGACTTCGGAGGTGTTTAGAGGGATTATTGAGAGGGATAGGGTGGTGGTGCAGGAAAAGAATGAGGAATC
>CAIWLA010000562.1 GCA_903913345.1 uncultured Magnetococcales bacterium
CACCCCGGCGAAAATGATTGAGTCAACACGCCCTGCAGATCTGCGGGGCGCCGGGCCTTGCTCAAGCCGCCCGCTCAAAAGTGATCCGTGGGTCCACCAGCACATAGGTCAGATCGGTGAGCAGTTTGGTCAACAGGCCCAGCAGGGTGAAAAAATAGAGGGTGGCCATCACCACCGGATAGTCGCGGTTGATGACCGATTCATAGCCCAGCAGACCGAGCCCGTCGAGGCTGAAAATGGTCTCCAGCAGCAGCGAACCGCTGAAAAAGGCGGCGACAAACGAGCCGGGAAAACCGGTCACCAGTGGAATCATGGCATTGCGAAAGATGTGGCGGTAGAGCACGGCCCGTTCCGACAAGCCCTTGGCACGGGCGGTCAGGACATACTGTTTGGCAATTTCTTCCAGAAAGCTGTTTTTGGTCAGCAGGGTGGTGACGGCGAACGAGCCGACCACCGAGACGGTGATGGGCAGGGTGATGTGCCACAGATAGTCCACAATGCGCAGGGGCCAGGAGAGGGAGGCCCAGTTGTCGGAGACCAGACCGCGCAGGGGGAAAAAATCCCAGAAACTGCCGCCGCCAAACAGCACAACCAGCAGCACCCCCAGGACAAAGCCGGGGATGGAATAACCCACCAGAATCAGCGTGGAGGTGAAGGCATCAAAGCGGCTGCCATGCCGCACCGCCTTGCGAATGCCCAGGGGAATGCTGATCAGATAGGTCAGCACAAAGGTCCACATGCCCAGGGAGATGGAGACGGGCATTTTTTCGATGACCAGATCCACTACCTGTTTGTGATGATAATAGGATTCGCCAAAATCAAAGCGGAGATAATTCCAGACCATGTGCAGAAAGCGTTCCCAGGCGGGCTTGTCGAAGCCGTACAGTTGGCGCAGGGCCTCCACCTGTTCGGCGGCCACGCCGCGATTGCCCCGATAGAGACCGCCGCTGCTGCCCCCGGTGGCAATCTCCAGGCCACCCCCGCCCAGACCGGCCTCCGAGCGGTGTTCCAGCAGGGCGATCATGCGTTCCACCGGTCCGCCGGGGACAAACTGGATGACGAGAAACGTCACCCCCAGGACGCCCACCAGGGTGGGAATCATCAGAAGCAGGCGGCGGACGATATAGGCACTCATGGCGTGGTTTTCCGGGGCGCGGGGGGTTGGGCCGGGGCTGTGTGGCGGACCCACCAGGACATCAGCCACCCCTCTGCCGAATAATAGAGGGGGCGTTGTTCGGGGTGTTGCAACTGGCTCCAGTAGGCCACCCGGTGATAATCCAGATGCCAGTTGGGAACCAGATAATGGCCCGCCAGCAACACCCGATCCAGGGCATGGCAGGCGGTGAGCAATTTTTCCCGCGTGTCGGCATAGATGATCTGATCGACCAGGGCATCCACCACCGGATCGTGCAGACCGATGGCGTTGCGGCTGCCGTTGATGCCGGCACTGGCCGAGTGCCACATGTCCCGCTGTTCATTGCCGGGCGATTGGGACTGGGGAAAGGTGTGGACGATCATGTCATAGTCGAAGGTATCCAGGCGCCGTTGATAGAGGGAGAGATCCACCGTGCGATAGTTGAGTTC
>CAIWLA010000563.1 GCA_903913345.1 uncultured Magnetococcales bacterium
AGCTTGAGGGCCAACAAAAACCGCTTTTGCTGCCCACGGGAACCAAAACGGGCCAGGGGCCGCCCATCCTGCCAAAACAGGGGATCATCCCGATGCGGACCCACACTGGTGCAACCACTGCGCTGATCGGCCAGACGACTCCGCACCAGGGCCGCCTGATAGCCCGCCGTCACCGGGTCCAACCCCTCGGCCTCCGGTGCCGGTCCGGGGTCAGGATGACCCGGCATCCGCCACCGATACCCCTGTGGGTCCAGGGCCAGGGCCTCCAGAAAGGGCGACAACCGCTCGCTCATGCGCCAAAGCATGTGCCGACGCTGCACGGTGATGGTCGCCCCCAGCACGGCCAACCGCGCCTCCCAGGCCTCAAACTGCCGACCGTCCTGGCATTGGGTACGCAACAAATGGTTGCGGGCCTTCAGGGCCGCTTGATAATCCCGAACCACCCCGGCATAGCCCCGTTCATGGCAGAAGAGGATCCAGTCCAGATAGCCCCGCCGCTCCTCCGGTGCCCCCCGAATGAGCGCGGGGGCGTCCGGCGTCAACACCACTGCCGCCAATACCTGCCCCATCGCCGAGGTCGAGGGAACCCCCTTGCCATTGAGACGCACGGATTGGTGCCTATCCAGTGCCGTACACTCCAAACGGTGGTGCAAACCACCGCTGGTCACCTCCCCATGGAGATAAAATCCCCCCTGCCCGTGACGGCGCAGGACCGCCGCCGGGGCACGACGAAAGGAACGACCACTGGCCAACAAACCAATCGCCTCCAACAGATTGGTCTTGCCCTGTCCATTGTCGCCAACCACCCAATTCAGCCCGGTACACCAGTCCAGAGCGGTCTGCTCAATGTTGCGAAAATCCTGGATACGCAACCGATCCAATACCATGACAACCCACGCATCCACTGACATAGGACAACGAGAACAGAAGGGGCTGAAGATCCTGGAACCCCCCACCGTGGCCAGATTTTCATCCATTGCCCTCCCTGTCAAGGGGAGGTGAACGCCCGGAAATCATAAATTGTATCGATATCAAAAAATGGGTTTGATGATGGAAAGAGGATGCCCCGCCACCACCCGGCCAGGCGCGCAAAGAGACGTGTCTGGCGTTGAACCAGGCGGTTCATGAATTAAACATCTTGCTTGAATTGTTATTATTTTTTGAACAAACACCAAAAAAATGGCGGCGAAACAACAATTTGTCAGGGATCTTTTTTTTTATTGGACACGGCGCGCGAAGTGGGTTAAAAGTACCGCTTCCCGATACCATCCAGATGGGTCAAAATGGTCAAAAAACCGGAAAACCCGGTGTTGATATCGACAGGACGGCGGTTGCGGGATTTCAGTTATTCAAGTCAGCAGGAGGAGACGCGCATGGCAGCTCTGCATTCGGAAAATCCCGGTTCCCAGGAGAACAGTTCCATGGTCTTGCCAGACTATACGGAAACCATCAGTCGATTGTTTCGCAAACACTCCTATACCGCCCTGCAAAAGGTGTTGTCGCGCCTCTTCCCGTCCGATCTGGCCCGCATCCTGGATGGCTACACAGAGGATGAAGCGGCCAAGATTTTCTTTTTGATCCCTTCACACCGGTTGGCGGCCAGTACCCTCAAATATATGGGCCAGACGTTGCGCAACCATTTGATGCAGGATTTCGCGCCCGAAAAACTGCTCCCCATCCTGGAAGAGCTGCCCCCGGACGATCGGGCCGACATCATCGGCCACCTGGACAGCAGTCTGGCCAAGCGATTCATGGGCGGGCTGGATGAAGAGAGTATGCGGGAAGTGGCCGATCTGCTCCAGTATGATGCCGATACGGCGGGGGGATTGATGACCCCGGACTTTTTCGCCCTGCCGGTCGATACCACCGTTGGCGCGGCCATCGATGCGGTGCGTTCCCTGCCCTACATTGAAATGGTTTTTTATCTCTATGTCCTGGACGACAAACGGCGTCTGGTCGGGGTCAGTTCGTTGCGGCAGTTGATCCTGAACGATCCCGGAAAAACCCTGGCCGAGATCATGAACCCCAGAACCATCAAGGTATTGACCAATACCCCCAGCAGTGAGGTGGCGGAGATGGTCCGCCATTATCGCCTGCTGGGGGTGCCGGTGGTGGATGACATGGAAGTTCTGGTCGGGGTGGTGACGGTGGACGATGTCATCAACACCATGGAACAGGAGATCACAGAAGATTTGCTCAAACTGTCGGGCACCGTCCCACCCGAAGTGGTGCAATACCCCTTTTTCAAGACCTTCACGATGCGCCTCCCCTGGTTGCTGGTCGCCCTCGTGGGCGGACTGCTCGCCAGCGGTGTCATCCATCTCTTTGGTCCGTTGGTGGGCGACAATATGGTCCACCTGGCCGCCTTCATCCCCCTGGTGATGAACATGGCCAGCCGCGTGGGGACCACAACGGCCACCGTGGCGGCCCATGGGGCAGCCCTCCGGGGAACCCGCATGGGACAGTTCACCCGTCTGTTCGCCATGGAAATCGGCGTCGGCTTGCTCCAGGGTTGCACCAATGGTTTGGTGGCTGGCCTGACGGCCTGGGTTTTCTTCCAGGACAACCGGTTGGGTCAGATCGTCGGCATCGCCGTCCTGCTCAACATGCTGTTCGGTGCCCTGGTCGCTTTGATATTGTCCGTGGTTTCAGACACGTTGCGCCTCAAACCGGATCTGCTTTCCGGGCGCATCCTCTCCACCATTCTCGACCTCATCGGCGTTTTTATCTACTTTGTCATCGCCCGGTTGGTATTGGGAGCCTAAAGCCATGATCACCAGCAATTGTCCGGTTTATGCCTATCTGCTGGATGGCCAGGGAGGCGGCCGGGAGATCGGTTGGAAAGAGGTGGCCGAATGGCAACCCGGCGAAGGACTCCTCTGGCTGGTGGGTCGTCCCAGTGGCGGCGAGACCCAGCGTTGGTTGCGACGATCGAGCGGTCTGCCGAAAGATGTGGTGGATATATTGCTTTCCAGCAACAATCGACCCAGTTGCATGACCTTTCGCCAGGGAACCCTGTTGACATTGCTGGGGATGAACCAGGCGCGACAGACCGCCGATGATGAACTGACCACCATCAGCATCTGGATTGATGCCCACCGGTTGATTGCCATGCGGGCCGCCCCGACCCACAGTTTTGAGGATATTCGTTCCAACCTGCAACCGGGCGAAGGCCCCATCCGGTCAGACGATATTTTGTCCCATGCGGCGCAACGGATCGTCGCCCGACTGGAACCACTGGTCCTCAAGCTCGGACGGGACGTGGACGATCTGGAAGATTCGATCCTCCTCAATCCGAATGCCCATCTGCAACAGGAACTGGTCGCCCTGCGCCATCGCCTGATCATTCTCCGCCGCCAACTGGTGCCCCAGCACGAGGCACTCTCCATGTTGCAACAACGCCGCAACTGGATCAACGAGACCAATCGGCAGATGCTCCAGGAGGCCCAGGGCCGTCTGCAACACCAAATCAACGATCTGGACTCCACCCGTGAACGGGCGGTGCTCATGCAGGATGAAATCACCAATAATTTAAACACCAAGCTCAACGAAACCATGAAAATTGTGGCCGTCTTCACCGCCTATCTCCTGCCAGTCAATGCCATTACCAGTCTGCTGGGTACCAACATTGAGGG
>CAIWLA010000564.1 GCA_903913345.1 uncultured Magnetococcales bacterium
GGCATTGGTCAAGGGTGGGGGTTTTTCGGTAAAACAAAATACCATATATCATAGCATACTGTCTTTCATTGTATCAAATTATATCAACCAGACGATAATAAGCACGGTTCAAACGGGGGCGGGGGCCTTTCAGCCATGGTATTGTCACGATGTGGGATACTTTTTTTCTGGACACTCTTTCTGTCCGTGTGCGGTGCAAATCGCACACAGGCGGTTGTTGTTCGCTCTCGGTGCCAGGAGACCCGTCACGGGCTGCGGGGTGCTCAGGTGGTCGGCCAGGAGTCCTGTGGTTCGGCATGGCGGGCACTCCCTTCTATCAAAGTTCCCTTCCTGCACCATTCCATTGACCTCGAACTGATGGCCGCAACATTATGAACCGCCTGGGTTTGAAGGCGAGATTCATGCTGTTGCTCCTGGGACTGGTCCTTTTGTTGGGAGGCTCCATTGTCTGTTTTGTCTTGGAGAACCTCTACCAGGAACAGGCCACCCTTGTCGTTTGGAAGATGGTTTTGATCATGGTGTCCGTCCTGGCCGTGGGTGTGGCGATCGGCCATTATTTTGTGAACATTATCGTGGCTCCGATCAAGAGTCTGGCCCGGATGGCCGAGTTTATCGGACAAGGCAATCTGGAACAGCGGGTCGTGGTCGTTGGCGATGATGAGATCAGCCACCTGGCGGTCGCGTTCAACACCATGAGCAGGGCCTTGGGAGAGACCAGGCAGGAGTTGACCGATTCCCTGCATGCCCTGCGGCAGGAACGGGATTTTACCCAGGCCATTGTCAACGCCCTGCCCGGCGTTTTTTATCTGATCAACCCGGAGGGGCGGTTCCAGTCATGGAATAAAAAATTTGAGGAGATGTCCGGTTGGACGGCGGCGGAGATGGCCTCGGCCTCCCCGACCGATTTTTTCCGTGGCGAAGAACGCGACGCCATCGCCGAACGGATACAGACGGTTTTCACCCAGGGGAGTGCCACGGTGGAGGCCAGCCTGGTGGCCAGGGATGGTCGGGCGATCCCCCTCTATTTTGTGGGTCAGCGTGTCGAACTGGATGGCAGGCCATACCTGATTGGCGTGGGATTGGATATTTCCGAACGCAAACAGATGGAGAATGCCCTGCGTGCGGCCAAGCAGCAGGCCGAAGCGGCCTCCCAGGCCAAAAACGATTTCCTGGCGACCATGAGCCACGAAATTCGTACCCCGATGAACGTGGTGTTGGGGATGTCGGAGGTGTTGCTGGAGACCGATCTGGATCCCGAACAGTGCCGTCTGGTTCAGGTCATGCGCCGATCGGGTCAATCCCTGCTGGGGGTGATCAACGATGTGCTGGATTTTTCCCGCATTGATGCGGGACATTTCACCCTCTTTGATCTCCCCTTCTCGCCCCGCCATGTGGTGGAGGAGGCCGTTTTCCTGCTGCGGACAACGGCGGAAGGGAGGGGGCTGGCGGTCGAGGTGGAGATGTCACAGCAGATACCCGATGCCGTGCTGGGTGACGAGGGACGGGTTCGTCAGGTATTGATCAATCTCCTCGGCAACGCCGTCAAATTTACCCCGCAGGGGCATCTCTCGGTGCAATTGACCCTCCATCCCCAGGCAGCGGACCGGCTCCTCTTTGCAGTGACCGATACCGGCATCGGTATCGCTCCCGATGCGGTGGGGCGGGTCTTCGACCATTTTGTGCAGGTTGATTCGGGCCTTGACCGACGCTATGGGGGGACCGGTTTGGGGCTGGCCATCTCGCGCAAGTTGGTGGAACAGATGGGGGGGCAGATCGGGGTGGAGAGCCGGTTGGGACAGGGCAGTCGCTTCTTTTTCACCCTGCCTGTGCGTCGGGTGGAGATCCCGCTCTCTCTGGCCCCGGACGAAAAACCGATGGTGGCCGGTGCCACCCAAGGCCTGCGGATTCTGTTGGCGGAAGATTCCCCCGACAATCAATTGTTGGTGCAACTCTATCTCAAACGGACCCCCCATTATCTGGTGGTTGTCGATGATGGTCTGGAGGCGGTGGCACGGGTGCGGGAAGAGACGTTTGACTTGGTGCTGATGGATATCCAGATGCCCATCATGGATGGTTTTGCCGCCGCCCGCGCCATTCGCCAGTGGGAACAGGCGGAAAAACGCCCGCCTTTGATCATCATGACCTTGAGTGCCCATGCCTCTTCCGGTCGGAGGGAAGAGAGCCTGAACGCCGGGTGCAATGGCTATCTGACCAAACCCATCCAGAAAAATGAGTTGCTGGAAGCGATCCAGCGTGTGGCGGAATCGCTGCAAAAGGAGAGATGACCGATGAAAGGGATTTCTTTGTCCAAACCCAGGCTTTTTCTGCTGATTCTGGTCGTGCCCGGCATTCTCTGGACCGGGGTGATGGCCGCCGGATTGATGGGCCTGCTCTCCATGCGGTCCAACCAGGAGATTGCGCGCGGCGATCGGGAACAACTCAGTCTGGGGGTGCAGACGATCTATCTGATCGGCAATGTGCAATTCCATTTCAAATCGCAGGTTCAGGCGTGGAAAGGGCTGTTGTTGAGTGGGACGGATGCCAGCCAGCGGGCGGAGCAGAAGGATCGTTTTGAGACGAAAGAGCGGTTGGTGCAAAATATTTTGCAGCAATTGCCGGACTATTTCCGTCGGTTGGGGATGGATGAGTATGCCCTGGAACGTGTTCAAGAAATGCAGGAGCAGCACCGTCTCCTGGGGAGCCGTTACCGGGTCGTCTTGCAACGCTTTATTGACCAGTTGGAGGCGGGTGTGGTGGTGGGGGAGGCCATTCGCGCCGTTGAGCGGATGGTCGTCGGCCAGGATACCGCCACCAGCAACCGGGCGGACCAGCTCGCGGAAGCGGTGACCAACCATATAGAAAGTCTGGTTAAATTGGATGGGCAACGGGATGACGAGTGGTTTGCCCAGGAGACGGCCAAGGTGGGTTGGACGCTGGCCTTTCTGGGCCTGGTCGTGCTGCCCCTGGTCTTTTTTGTGGTGCGCAATCATGTGATCCAGCCCATCGCCCGGATGACCGAGGCGATTGAGCAGGTGGCAAACGGCCATCTCAAGGAGCGGGTGGCCGAGCAGAGCATGGATGAACTCAGTCGCATGGGGATTGCTTTCAATCGGATGACGGTTGAGTTGGACCGGATCTACACCGGTCTCCAGAGTGAGCGGGACAAGTTGACCACCATTATTGTGGCGGCCCAGGAGGGGATTGTGGTGACCGACCGCCAGGGGGATGTGGTGTTGATCAACCCCGCAGCGGAGCGGTTGCTGCAAAAATCCTCTGAGCAGATCATACGGGAGGGTTTTTTCCAACTCCTGGATGACCCGGAATATTTGCAGGCCTATCTGGAACAGTCCGGCGTGGATATTCCCACCACGGTGGTCTATCAAAACCGGGTATTGGACGTGTGTGCCAACACCATCCATACCCCGGAAGGGGTTTTGATCGGTTCGGCGGCCCTGTTTCGGGATATTACCGAGGAAAAACGGTTGGAGAAGCAGTTGGTCATTCTCTCCAACACCGATGCCATGACCGGGTTGCACAATCGCCGTCGTCTGGATGAGATACTCAAGGATGAGTTCAATCGGGCCAGACGGTACCAACAGAGTCTCTCTTTGCTGATGTTGGATGTGGACCATTTCAAGCGGTTCAATGATGAGCATGGCCACGATCAGGGGGATCGGGTATTGCAGGCCGTGGCCCAGGTGATGCGGAACTCCTGTCGGGACGTGGATTTTCCCTGTCGTTATGGGGGGGAGGAATTTTGTCTCATTCTGCCCAACACCGCTTTGTCGGGGGCCAAGCGGATGGCGGAGCGGATGCGGTCCAGTGTGGAGCAGATGCGGGTGGATGGTTTGCAGGTGACCATCAGTGTGGGTGTGGCCGTCTATCCTCCGGTGGGACACAGTCCGGAGACGGTGCAAAAGGCGGCGGATGAGGCGTTATATGAAGCCAAACGGGCCGGACGCAACCGCTACTGTGTAGCCCAGCCGGACGCACCGGCATAATCTATTGCGGGTCCAGGGGGATCATCCCCCTGGTGGGGTCCAGGGGCAAAGCCCCTGGTGGGGTCAGGGGCGAAGCCCCTGTTTTTTATTCCTGTTTGCTTCCTATCCCATCCCGCACATGCCGCCCGCGCAACCGCCGGTGGCGCAAGCGGGGGGAGGAGGGGCACTCTGCCGGGAGCCGCTGGAGCGAATCTGGATCCCGCCGGTGGAGAGTATTTTACGCACCTTGTGTTCCCCGCACTCCGGGCAGACCCGAACCGGCGGTGCGGCCATGGGGTGATTCACCTCGAAACGGGTGGCACAGGCATCGCACTTGTAGTCATACAGTGGCATGGTGGTCTCCTGGTGAATATCTGGAACCGTTAGCGATTGGTTCGACGGGTGATGGATATCGTGATATCCGGCACAATATCGGGGTGCAGGCGAATGCGCACCAGATGATCGCCCAGGGTGCGGATGGGTCTGGGCACATCGATCGTGCTGCGGGCGATATCGATCCCTTTTTCTTGAAAGAAGCTGGCAATGTCGCCATTGGTGACCGAGCCGAACAGCTTGTCCGAGGAGCCGGCTGGCCGATCCAGTATCACGGTGACTTCCCGGATGCGGGCGGCCAACTCTTCGGCCATTTTCTTGACCGCTTCCTGTCGGGACTCGAAGGCCAGACGTTCTGTTTCAAAGCGTACCCGGTTGTTCGGGGTGGCTGGCAGGGCCTTGCCCTGGGGGATCAAGAAGTTGCGTCCGTAGCCGTTGCGCACTTTGACAATGGCACCCAGATCGCCCAGCTTGCCAATTTTTTCCAATAAAATCAGTTCCATGGTAAGTCATCTCCCAGAAGGGGTCTGCCCTTCTTTGTTGTAAAAAAAGCGAAGACGGAAATCAATCCAGGTATCAAACAGCCCGATCAGGAGTACGATCAGGACCATTCCCGTCCAGAAAAACAGGGCAGTGAGGACCACGCCTCGCACCAATCCCCGCACAGCATACCACTGAAAGGCCCGCTGGATAATGGCCAATCCCTGAAAAAAGTAGGGAATGGCCAGAAAGATACCCCAGTTGATGCCCAGATAGCGCAGGGCACCGTGGGCGAACATGGCCAACAGCCCCATGGCAATCACCGCCCAGACCAGCGCGAAGGGCAGACGCATTTCGGTTAAATTTTCTTCGGCGAGCGGCGGTCCTCCCCAGCGGTGGAGGAGGCTGCGGGCCGCCAGCAGATTGCCTGTTTGAATCAAAAACCAACCGGTCAACACCATGGCCGGCAGCAACAGGCTGACCAGGGCGATGAGTTGATCCAGACTGTGGCGAAACTCGGCCAGGGCAACGGCTCCCACGCCCTGGGTGGTGAGGGCGGTCAGCACCTCTTCTTTCAACAGGTTCATCTCGTGGGCGAGTTGAACGGGCAGATCCACTCCGCCCAGCGTGGCCCACCCCAGGATGCCGAGCAACACGAGATTGCCGATCAAAAAGGCGACCAGGGCGCACTGGCTGGTTCGCCACCCGGCGCGCAACAACCACGCTGCCAGGAGGGGAAAGCTGACAAAGAGCAAAAAGACCATCAGCGGAAAGGCCACTCCGCCACCGACCATCCAGGCCGCGACCAACGGGAGAGCCACCGCCTGCCATCCGGCCTGAGGGCCGGAGCGCAAGGCCAGCAGCAATATCGGCAAGGGCATGATCCCCTGGATGGGGGTCAGGAGCGGAAGCCACAAGGGCAACAGCAGCAGCCCGGTGGACAACAGCCCGGCCAGGGCCGCGTGGGTCGTTATTTTATTCAGCATGACTTTACCAGAGCGGCCTGGATCATCCTTTTCGACTGTTTTCGGGGGGGACGGCGCATCGGCCCCCCCGGACCAACGGTTTCCGATGGTGACGGCAAGCCGGAAACGCGCCGGACCCGGATCGGGGGTGAACGGTGACGGCGTCAACACGCCAGCCGCCGGTCACCGCCCCGATCGCTACGTGACCAGATGGGGCAACAGGGCAATATTGCGCGACCGCTTGATGGCCTTGCTCAAATGCCGCTGGTGGGGCGCGCAGACGCCTGTGATGCGACTGGGCACCATTTTTCCCCGCTCCGTAATAAAACGCAAGAGCAATTTCGGGTCTTTATAGTCGATGGCGACCGTCTTGTCGGCGCAAAACAGACAAACCTTCCGACGGCGCAGGAAGGGGCGACGGAAACCGGCGGTTGGCCGGGCACCGGCCTCGCCACCCGGTTCAGAAGGGCGAGATCCTGCGCTGGACGGCTCGGCAGAAGCATAATCAGACATAGAATGTAAAATCCTCTCCACAATGGGTGCAAAATGGGGTTAAATACCAAAGGGGTGTACCATTCCAAGGGGCTTGACTCACCCGGACGGCGCAACGGAACCATGATCTGGTTCCATGGGCCTGATCTGGTGAGCCAGCAACTCGGTTTGTCCCCAGCGAACCTTGCCGTCTCGGATCCAACGTTTTTGATTCAAGCGGCCTTCCACATGCAGCGTTGTTCCCGGAGCCAGGGGACGACACCGCTCGGCCAACGGCCCCAGAGCCAATACCGGCAGGTGCAACTCGATGCGCTGCAGAGGATCCCCATCGGATCCTCCAGAGGCATGGTCGAGGTGCAGATGGGCCACCAGCCGTCCCGCCGGGGTGCAGCGGAACTCTGGTTCCGTGGCCAGGGTGCCTTCCAGGACCGTGTGATTGATCCCGGTCGGCGACGCGATGGCCGGTTTGATCTCCGACTGGCTTCCGACCTTCTCAGTCACTACACATCCTCGAAGGCGTTGATGGCCGCTGCGGCCTCCTCCTCTTCATTGGCGAGCAGACCGGTTGGGAGATCGCCTTCGGTACCTTCCGGACGTTTGTCCTCGAAGGGGACCAGGGGCGAGGGGCCTGCCTTGGGTTTGCGAACCGAGATGGTCTGATATTTCAAGACATCCTCGTTGATTTTCAGCCAGGCCTCCAGCGTGGCGACCAGGGGACCGCCGCCTTCCACCGCGTGGAAGACGTAGAAGCCCTTGGTCGTCTTTTTGACGGGATAGGCCAGTTGGCGTCGTCCCCACAATTCGGTTTCCAGAATTTTGCCCCCCTGGGCGGCAATAATGTCGGCAACCCGTTTGTTGATCTGTTCCACTTGCTCGGTAGAGAGATCAGGACGTAAGATATGGATGGTTTCGTAAAAAGCCACAGTGCCTCCTTTCGGCTCGTGCAGTGTACAACCGTTCCGCCGTTGGTCCCTGTCAAGGTGGCCGGGTCGGAACAAAACAGCCCTGGGCACACCCGTGTCCAGAGCAAGGAAGATTGGCTCATGCAGAAAAAGTGTGACAGTATGACAGGACTGCCCACCAGAAATCAAGCAACTATTCCACTGATCCGGCCAGAAAGCGTGGCCGAGGTGCCCGGAGTGCAATTTTTCTTTACCACGCGCCGGGGTGGGGTCAGTTCAGGGCGGTATGAAAGCCTGAATCTGGGGGGACATGTGGGGGATGATCCCTCTGCGGTGGCCAACAACCGGGCCAGGGTGGTGGCGTTGTGGGGTGGGCGCGTCCGGAAGATTGTCTATCTCAACCAGGTGCATGGTGCCACCACCGTGACCCTGACGGGGGATCCGCCCGACACGCCACCCGATGCCGATGGCTGGGTGACACAGCAGGAGGGGATCGCGCTGGCCATTTTGACGGCGGATTGTGCCCCGGTGCTCCTGGCCGATGGAACGGCCCGGGTGATCGGAGCGGCCCATGCCGGTTGGCGAGGGGGGCTGTCTGGTGTCCTGGAATCCTGCCTGGATGCCATGCTGCGCCTGGGCGCACGCCGGGAGCAGATCAACGCGCTGATTGGTCCCTGTATTCGCCAGCCATCCTACATCGTGGGCGACGATTTCCAGGCCATTTTTGCGGCCCATTCCGATAAAAATGCGCCCAGCCATAAAAAATTCTTTTCGAAACAAGAAAGGGATGGTAGACTGCGGTTTGATTTGCCCGGATACCTTCGGAAAAGGTTGGGGTTTTATGGCCTGCCAGAAGAGAGAATTCACGATGTCAAATTATGCACTTGCTCGGAAAAGAACGACTTTTTTAGCCACAGGCGCGCCACGCAACAGGGTTTGGCACCCTGCGGGAGACAGATCGGGGGGGTCTTTCTGGTGTGACAAACGACTTTTTCTGTTGCTGGGGGTGTTCTCTCTGCTTTTGTCCTGCGCCTCCCCTTCCTGGGCCAATCCGCCCAAACTCAGTTCCCTCATCGGGCAGATCGCCCAGCAGGAGGGGCTGGATCCCAACCTTCTGAAAGCGGTCGTTGCCATTGAGTCCAAATTTGATACCGTCTCCGTCTCGACGCGGGGGGCGGTGGGGCTGATGCAACTCATGCCGGACACGGCGCGCGAGTTGGGCGTCAGCAACCGGTTCAACCCGGAACAAAATTTACGGGGCGGCGCACGGTATCTGCGGCAGATGATGGAGCGGTATCCTGAAAGTCTCTCCATGGCCCTGGCCGCCTACAATGCCGGACCATCGGCCGTCAGTCGTTTCGGCGGTGTGCCCCCTTTCCCGGCCACCAAGCGGTATGTCAAGAGCGTACTCAGCTACTTCGCAAAAGCGGTGCCAGGCAGCAACAACTCCCCCAGAAAAATATATCACTATCGCAAAAAGTCCAACCATGACGCGCCCGTCCTGGCGGAGGCCCGTCCGCGCGTGGTCCGCCTCCTGGGCAACGAGGTGGATGAGGACGGGGAGGATCTGCCCGCCATCCGTGCGCCCAGACCGACACCCCTTCCCAAAGCGGTCCATACGGTCAGGACCAGTCGGTCTGCCGGGGCAAGCCAGGTGGCGGCCGCCGAACCGACCCATTCTTCCCGGTTGATTCCCTACGTCTCGGCGCGTCACATCAGCACGCGCTACCAGGCGAAAAACGTCCGGGAGAATACGGAGGAGATTCCGATTGTGGTCTTGCGTCGCTGATCATGCCAGCGCATGGTTTGTTGAAATGCCAGAATTGTGCCGATCCCCTCTCCAGTCGGGTTCGGTGCGGTCTGGGTGGACAAAATCCCCGTGCAGTGCAGGGTGTCATCTGAATCGTGCGCATTATAATCCTGTTATTGCTGGGGGTCATGGTGGTGGGGGGAGGGGTCTACGGTCTGCGTCTTTTGTGGCGCGCGATCCTTCCCGTGTCGGGCGGACAGGCGGTCCTGACCGACAGGAAAGGCTCTCCGGTGCGTTCGATGTGGGATCGGGCGTTGGGTTGGCTGCTGTTGCTGGTGGCGGTGGTGTTGTTCGCGCTGATGGTCTATGACCGTCTGCATATCAGTGGAGAGGTTCCCTCCGATTGGACCACCACACCCCCCATGAAGGGACGGGCCGAGTCGCCCAATCGTCCCTACTGATCGGCCAGTCCGGGGCGGTTTTTCCATCCCTGGTATCGTTTCTCAAACAGCTCTTCCATCTCCGCAATCACCTCCGCATCGGCTGTGCCCAGCACTTTTTTGAGCAATATCTGCGATGCCTTCTCAAGCAGGGAAAAATCGGTTTCGATCATGGGGTAGGTTTTTTTCAGCCGTTTCAAGGCCAATACGGCCGATTCTCTCTCCGGTTTGGGGATGGGGAGCGGTTCTTGAGGGATGGGGGGCAGGGGTTCGAGGGCGGTGGCCTGTTGACCCAGAAATTCGGCAAACAGGCGCACGGTGCGTTGATCTTCCGGGGTCAACTGTTGCCAGGCGGCCAACAGACGCTGGCGTTCCCGATCGACGGTCATCAACATGCCATTCTCCCAGTGGGGGCGGTTTTGGCGACATCCGTCTGTTTTTTGACGGATCTTTCGCCAACGGTTTGACTCAAGGTGGTCTGAGGTGGGGGTGGAAAGCCAATCTTCGGACGCCATCAGAATAGACAATTTTTGCAAGGAGCACAAATGGCCATGAAAAGGCGCGTGGGTTGGTTGGGTCTGTTGTGGTGGCTTTTGCCGGTGGTATCGGTGTGGGCCGGAGAGATTGAGATCGGGGATCCCTGGGTGCGCGAGGCACCGCCCACCCTGCAAACCTCGGCGGCCTATATGGTCATTCGCAATACCGGCACCGTGGGGAAGACGGTGGTGGGTGCCAGCAGTCCGTTGTTTGCCCGTGTGGAGTTTCACGAGACCATGCAGCAGGAGAATATGGCCACCATGGTGGGTCGTGACAGTCTGGTCATCGATGCGGGGGGTCAGGTGGTGCTTAAACCGGGTGGTTATCACATGATGTTGATTGGACCCCAAGGGAACAAGCCGTTGCATGCGGGAGATCGGGTGCCGCTGATGTTGTATCTGAGTGACGGGGCGCAGGTGGCGGTGGATGCGGAGGTGCGCGTCGCGCCACCAGAGCGTATGGGACATGACCATCAACATATGCAGCATATGCACTGATCGATTGGATCGGAAGGCTGGCGATCATGTCGTTTATCCGAACCGTGTTGTGGATTGGCCTGATCCTGCTTTGGCCTGCCGCTGCTCCGGCCCACCCTCCGCTACGGGTGGTGGCCAGTTTCACCATCCTGGCCGACATGGTGCGGCAGGTGGGGGGGGATGCGGTGACGGTGAACAGTCTGGTTGGCCCGGATGGTGACGCCCATGTCTATGAGCCTGCCCCGATGGATGCCCAGGCGTTGTTGGCCGCTGATCTGTGTGTGATCAACGGCCTGGGTTTTGAAGGCTGGATCGAACGTCTGGTCAAGGCCTCTGGATTCAAGGGCCAGGTGGTGACGCTTTCCGAGGGGATCTCCCCTTTGTCCATGATCGGGAGGGGGCAGGACGGTCAGGGCGATCCGACCGGTCGGGCGGATCCCCACGCCTGGCATGATGTGGCCAACGTCCGGATCTATGTTGCCCGTATCACCGAGGCCCTGGCGCGTCTCTCCCCGGAGCAGGCCGCGACCTTTCGCGCCCATGCGGCCCGGTATGATGGGCAATTGGCAGAACTGGATCGTTGGGTGCGGGCGCAGATGGAGACCATCCCGGTGGCCCGGCGCACGGTGATCACCAGTCACGATGCCTTTGGTTATTTTGCCCGCGCCTATGGGGTGACATTTTTGGCTCCGATGGGGGTCAGCACCGAGGCGGAACCCTCGGCCCAGGAGATGGCTCAATTGATCGGGCAGGCGAGGCGGGAGGGGGTCTAGGCCATTTTTCTGGAGAACATGAGCGATCCCCGTCTGGTACAACAACTGGCCAGGGAGGCTGGCATGACGGTGGGGGGAACCCTCTACCCGGATGCCCTCTCGGTGCCGGATGGTCCC
>CAIWLA010000565.1 GCA_903913345.1 uncultured Magnetococcales bacterium
CATCTCCCTGGTGGGGTCCAGGGGCAAGGCCCCTGGCGGGGTTCGGGGCAACGCCCCGATATGGCAGCATACTGGGGGCGGCGCCCCCAAACCCCCGCCGGGGACCGTGACGGTCCCCGGACCCCTGCAATAGTTTTAAAAATTGCATGATTGACATGGAAACAGAATCATAAGTAAAATTCTCCGATCGACGCCGTGGCGCAACAGAAGAAAAATTGGACAGCATCTCGGTTACTCGAACAGATCGGCGTGTGTGCCCGTGCGCACGAACACGACCAAGCCGGGTGTTTTGCTGGCATCCAGTTTGTATGCCAGAAGAAAATCACCGCCCATGTGACATTCCCGATGTCCTTCCCACTCCCCACCCAACGGATGATCCAGCCATTCGGGACCGAGGGGACCATCGTTTGCGATCAGCAACAGCATGACCTTTTTCAGTCGGTTCATGTCGTGGCGGTCAGCGCGAGCCAACCGCTCCCAGTCCTTGCGGAAAGAGTTTGCATAATCAGCCGCTCTCGGTGGTGCGGTGCGCTTATCGGTCGCTGCTTTCTTTAAGGTCATCGAACAACTCGGTGGCGGAACGGAAGCGGGCACGGTGCGTGCGCACTATCTCGTCGGCTTCAGCCATTGCGACACGGGTTTCGGCATTGGGAACCTTGAGCGCGAATGGCATCCGTTGTTCCGCGACAACACGCATCAAAAAGACACGCACGGCGTCAGAAACGGACAGACCCATGGTGGCCAACGTCTCCGTAGCCTGGGCTTTAATCCGTTCGTCGATGCGGACGTGAACCATTGTCGTGGTGGTCATGGTGGCGATCCTTGTCATGTCGGATATGAATGGCCGTTTGTTTGGCATAATTGAGATACAATGTATCGCGACCGATGTCCGAGAGCAAGAAATATTTTTCCTGGCCTGGTGCGTTGCATGCGGGATCCTGACAGACGCGCTCATCTGATCTGCTTGGTTTTTTCAATTGATTTTTTTATACGTACATTCGATTAAACGGTACAGTGTCACCTGATTGAAAACCTTGTACGACCAAAACAATAGACCAGAGACCCATAACCCTTTTCGGCCCCCGTTTGACAGGCGATGGTCCTGTCAAACGGGAGATCCCGGCCATGGGCTACAACGTCCGAATCTGCCACCCCTCCTGGGCCTCTTTGGCCAAGGTGACGGCGTTGCTGACGATACCCAGATTGGCCGTTTCGGGGGTGAGATAGAGGGCGGCCACCCGGTGCAGGTCGGCTTCGGTCACCTGTAACACCCGACTGCGAAACCGCCGCCGCTGCTCGGCGGTCCGTCCGTGCAGGGCATCATGGAAGGCCCGCCGGGCATCCCCCGCCGGCGAACCGGGTCGGTCAATGGAACTGATGACACTGAGAATGGCCTGTTCCAGGGCCTCCGGGGGATGCGGGGTCTCGGCCAGCCAGTCCAGCGCACGATCAAAATCGGCCAACGTCTCGGTCAGACGGGGGTCACGATACGAGAAAAACCGAAACGTGCCGGAATCCGTATCCAGTCCCGCCCCACTCCCATAGGCCCCGCCCCGTTCGCGAATCGCCTTGTGCAGAAAACCATGCTTCAAAAACGGCCCCAATACCGACAAGGCCGGTCCATCCGGGTGGGCATAGGCAACGGCGGGATAGACCTTGGCGCAAAAATGGACGGTGGTCACCGTGCTCCAGGCCACCTTTTGCACCGGGCTGACCGGGTGGGTCGTCATCCGGGCCAGAGTGCCCGATGGAACCTCCGTGGCCCAACGCGCCCGAAGGGCATCGGCCATGGGGGCAAAATCGGGTGACTCACCCACCACCAACAGTTGCATGGGTGCCCGACCCATCTGCCCCTGGATGGCCTCCAGGTCGCGGGCCAGTTGGGCCAAATGGTCTGGATCGTCCAGGGCACTGTCCAACTGCTTGAGCCGGGCGATGGCGGTCAGTCCACTCCACCGTTCGTGGAGGGCCGCAACCGGGTTGAGGGAGGCCGAGGCCGCCAACAGGGCCAGGCCATGACCATTGTGCGTAACCCGCATCTCCGCCGAGGCCCGCATCTGCGCCACCAACTCACGCAACCGGGCGTGTTCATCAAAACGGGGTGCCTTCAGGGTTTCCCAGACCAACTGCGCCAGATCCGCCTGATGGCGCGTCAACGCCTTGGCCGACAGGGTGAAAATGGAGCGGAAATGGTGCGCATCCTCGATGCCGCCCCGTACCGTTACCTGGGCATGGATCCCGCCACTGACCGCCGACTGCCATACCTGGGTCTCCATGTAATCCCGATTCCCCACCCCCACTTCCGTCAGACAGGAGGAGAAAATAGGAAGCAAATCCAGTAAATTGTCTTCCAGAACCGGCATCTCCAGGACCACCTGCTGATAGACCAGACGGTTGGTGGTGCAGGGAAACCAGGCGATGGGCAGTTGGCCGATGAGATCGGTGGAACCGGACGGAATGGGCAGATCAACCGGGACATCGGTCAGATGGAGTTTGGGCAGTATGTTGGCGTCATCCTCCTCTTCCTGGCGTCTTTTCAACTGCTCCGCCGCCGCCTGGAGGGCCTCCAGTGCCGTGGCATCCAGGCCCGATTTGTGGGCGGCGAGCCGCTCGGCCTCGGCTTGCGCCAGATGGGCGTTGAGTTGGGGATCGGGCGTCATCACCAGACGTACCCGATGGGGATTGTTCAGCAACCAGTCGCGGGCCAGATTTTTGATAAACTCTGGATCTTTGATCTCTTCGCGCAATTGGTCCAGCAGGGCATCCAGGGCCAGGGCGGCTACAGGGTCGCCGCCATACAGCATGGGCGACAGGGCGGTCAACAGCAGGTGCAGGCCATAAGGCCAGCCATCGCCACTGATTTCACGCCGTGCCAACTCCAATTGATGCAAAACGGCCTCCACGTGGGGCAGGGGAACCCCCTCCGTGGCCACCCGTTGCAGGACATCCAGGATCAATTGTTCCACGGCATCGGCATGTTCCGGCTCGGATCCTTCAATGCCGCAA
Organism: uncultured Magnetococcales bacterium; assembly: GCA_903913345.1. GTDB lineage: Bacteria > Pseudomonadota > Magnetococcia > Magnetococcales > Magnetaquicoccaceae > Magnetaquicoccus. Next base: position 3,007 of record CAIWLA010000565.1, read on the forward strand.
CAAAAGATCATCTCCCTGGTGGAGGGATCCAGACCACAGATGGGGGCCGGGGCACTGCCCAGGGGGGTGGTCTCCAGGGCATGCAACAGGGGGGAGGCACTGTTGTCCAGGAGGATACCGTTGAGCAGTTGTGCCTTGAGGGCGGTCTCTTGATCGACACTGTGTCCCAACAGCCAGCCCAGTATAATATAGGTCTTATTGGCCGTCTCGTCGGACCCATCCATGGCATAGGGGGCCGTTACCTGGATGGGTGCCGTGAAACGGTGCTCATCCGGGATGGACAGGTTAACCGGCATGAAATCAAAGGCATGTAAAACCCGTTCCTGGAAAACGGCCTGATGTTCCGCCGCAGAAATATTGCCGAAGGTCATGAAAATGGCGTTGGAGGGATGATAATGGCGCGCATGAAAGGCCCGCAGGGCCTCCCAGGAGAGGTTGGGAATCTCGACGGGATCGCCGCCACTGTTATAGTGGTAGGTGATCGTCGGAAAGAGATAATGGGCCAGGGTGTCGCTCAGTACCCGGTCCGGTGAACTCAAGGCTCCCTTCATCTCGTTGAAGACGATACCCCTGTAGACCAGGGGTGAGAGGGAATCCCCCGGTTTTTCCAGTTCAATCCGATACCCTTCCTGCGCAAAATCGAGGGATTGCAGAGAGGGGAAAAAGGCCGCATCCAGGTAGACCTGCATCAGATTGTCAAAATCCTTGCGGGAGAGGCTGGCAAAGGGATAGGCCGTCCAGTCGCTGCCGGTCACGGCATTCATGAAGGTGGCCAGGGATCGTCGGGTCATCATGAAAAAGGGATCCCGGACCGGATAGCGTTGACTGCCACACAGGGCCGTGTGTTCCAGGATATGCGCGACCCCTGTTGAGTCCGTGGGTACGGTCAAAAAGGCCACCAGGAAGGCATTATGCGGGTCATCGACCACCAGGTGCAGATGACGCGCCCCCGTTTGCAGATGACGATAAAATTCCACGGTCAGGTTCAGGGCCTCTACCGGTTCACGGCGCAGCAGTTCAAAGGCGGGATGATGCATGACAGTCCTCTTGGCAATGGGTGAAAAGGATCCAATGATCTCGATGGGGTTGCGATGGAGGCCGACCGTTTTCAGGGTGTCCCGGATGAACGGTGTGCGGCCTGTTCTACGCCACGGTGTGCGGGTTCAGCGGCCATCAGGGGGTGTTGACATTCGAGCACCAAAGGCCTTCAGACAAGGCGCGGGGCCGCGAGCAGCGCAGCATACACGTCGTATGTGAGCAGCGGATCGACCCCGCAACGCCGTATCAAGGTCTTTGGGGCCGAATGTCAACACGCCCTGGGAGCCTGGCACGACACGGTCAACTGGCCAACGGCCGGGGGAACGGTTGATGGTGCGGTCATGCGCATTTCCCGGTCGGAGGGTTGGCAGAGGGCGGATGGGGAAGGTATCGGACTCACCACTCTGGCCTCCCGGCCTCTTTGAACAAGGAGGTGCATGTCTGGGGCAACGGCGGGCATCCGTGGTTCCTCGCTGATTCATGGACGGTCCCAGATTATCAGGATTGCCCGACGAACACCACCAAAAATACCCAGGGCAATCGCATTTGAAAGTCCTTGACACAGACAGAAAAAACCTTGTGCGCTCCACGGAACTCGGTCAAATCTGACTCCATTACGTTAA
>CAIWLA010000566.1 GCA_903913345.1 uncultured Magnetococcales bacterium
CTCAAATTTTATGCCTCCATCCGCCTGGACATTCGCCGCATCGGCACCCTCAAGGACAAGGAAGAGTTTGTCGGCAGTCGCACCAAGGTCAAGGTGGTCAAAAACAAGATGGCCCCCCCCTTCCGCAGTGCCGAGTTTGACATTGACTACGGCACCGGCATCTCCCTGGCCGGAGAGGTGCTCGACCTGGCCGTGGAGGCCAAGCTCGTCGAAAAATCGGGGGCCTGGTATGCCAGGGGGGGAGAACGGATCGGCCAGGGGCGGGAAAATGCCAAAAAATTTCTCACGGACAACCCGGCCATGCTCAACGAATTGGAGGATCTGCTCCGTGCCGATGTGGGACTGCCCCCCAAGGATCGGACGGCGGGTGGCGGTGGACCCTCGATCTCCTATACCACGCCCGTTGCCAAGAGCGGCAAGGGCACTCCCAAGGGTTATGCCAGCCGACGATCCAGCCCGGAGACGGAAATAGAGAGTGACGCCGTGGGAGCCGAGGATATGTCATGACCATGGCCGAGGCCGGTCATATCCAGGAGACCCCGATCCGGGTGGAATTGGAGAGCCGTTACCTGGCCTATGCCCTCTCCACCATTATCAGTCGTTCCCTGCCGGACGTGCGCGATGGCTTGAAACCGGTCCATCGACGCATTCTGTTTGCCATGCGTGGTCTCCATCTGGAACCCGGCACCCCCTTCAAAAAATCGGCCCGCGTCGTGGGCGATGTGATCGGCAAATATCATCCCCACGGCGACCAGGCCTCCTATGATGCCATGGTCCGCCTGGCCCAGACCTTTGCCGTCCGCTATCCCCTGGTGGACGGCCAGGGCAATTTTGGCAATGTGGATGGGGACAGTGCCGCCGCCATGCGGTATACCGAGGCCCGTCTGACACGGGTGGCCAGTGCCCTGCTGGAGGATTTGGACCAGGATACCGTCGATTTTATCGATACCTATGACGGTTCCTCCCGTGAGCCGTGGGTGTTGCCCGCCCGGTTTCCCAATCTGCTGGCCAATGGCTCCACCGGGATTGCCGTGGGCATGTCCACGACCATTCCCCCCCATAATGTGGGGGAAATTCTGGATGCCTGTCTCCTCCTGATCCACAATCCCCGCATTGAAATCCCGGAACTCATGGCGGTCATGCCGGGTCCGGATTTTCCCACGGGTGGGGTGCTGCTGGCCACTCTGGCGGAACGTCAGGAGGTTTACCTCACCGGTCGGGGCACTCTGCGTCTGCGCAGTCGCTGGCACAAGGAGGAGATTCCCTACGAAAAGGGCGGGCCACGGGGGGCCTGGCGGCTGGTGGTCAGTGAAATTCCCTATCAGGTCTCCAAATCCCGTCTGATCGAACGGATCGCCCAATTGATTGTTTCACGTATCTGCCCGTTTTTGGACGATGTGCGGGACGAATCCGATACCGAGATACGCATTGTCCTGGAACCCCAATCCAGCCGGCTGGACCCGGAATTGATCATGGCCTATCTCTTCAAGAATACCGATCTGGAGGTACGGGTGACGGTCAATCTGAATGTCATCACCGCCCAGACCCGGCCACAGGTGCTGAATCTGAAAGGGCTGTTGCAGGCCTGGCTGGACCACCGTTTCGAGGTTTGGACCCGTCGCTCCCGGCATGAACTGGCGGGCATCGGGGCGCGCCTGCACCTGCTGGCGGCCTATCGGATTGTCCACCTCAATATTGATGAGGTGATCGCCATCATCAAGGAGCATGACGAGCCGGCCCCGGTCTTGATGGCCCGTTTTGCCCTGGACCAGGAGCAGGCAGAGGCGGTGTTGAATTTGCGCCTGCGCGCCTTGCGCCGTCTGGAAGAGATGAATATTCGCAAAGAGATGTCAGAAAAAGAGGCCCGTGCCCAGCAATTGCGTGCCCTGCTGGCGGACGATACCCTCCTGTGGGAGGCGATCGCCGCCGAATTGCGTCAAACCCGCGTGGAGTTTGCCGATCCCCGGCGGACCGAGCTGGCCGCCCCCCCACGGGAACCGACGTTGAAACAGGAGGATCTCACGCCTCGTGAACCCCTGACGCTGATTCTGTCCGTCAAGGGGTGGGTCAAGGGAATTCGGGGATATGACGATCCCGACATCACCAAGATACGGTTCAAGGGGGAGGATCGGCTGTTGCAGACGGTCAAGGCCTATACCAACGACACCCTCTCCTTTGTCTCCCAATCCGGAAAGCTTTTTTCCATCCTGGCCGATCGTCTGCCAGCCGGGAAAGGGTTCGGTGAACCGCTGACCGTGCTCTTTGACATCGAGGGGCCTGACCCGATCATCTGGGCCATGATGGTGGAGTCGGCGCGGGAATATTTTGTGACCACCCGTCTCAGTCAAGGCTTCCGCATCCGGGGTGTGGACCTGATTTCCAATTATCGGGCCGGGAAGCAGGTGATCTCTTTCAAGCCGGGGGACTCTTTGTTGCACATCCATCCGGTCCTGGGGCAGGCCGTGGCGGCCATGACGCCGCGCCTGTTGCTGGTCTGCGCCCTCTCCGAGTTTCCGGTCCTGCCACGGGGCAAGGGGGTCCGCATTCAACGCCTGGCCAGGGATGAGCCGTTGGTGGATCTGATCACCTTTGTCCCGGAGACCGGCATTGTCCTGGACTCCGGCAAGCGGCAAAAGGCCTTGACTGATCTCACCCAGTGGCGGGGTGAACGGGCCAGTCGAGGCACCCTGCTGCCCTACGGCTTTTTGAGCGGTGCCACCTTTGTCGGCCACGGAGCCGCCTCCACCCTCTACCGGGAGGAGAGCCTGCCAGCCGTCACCGGGGAGTTGCCGCTGGAGGGGATTGAGTGAGGGGATGGGGCAACAAGGCCCTGATTGTTGTTTCGTCTGGCGATGTTCTGCCCAGAACCTCTGCCCAGAACCCCACCGGGGGGATAATCCCCCGGACCCCCTGATAGTGTAAAGATGATTGAAAAAGGAGTGTGACATGCTACCCGGCCGTGGTTTACACATGGATCAGGCCCCCCCCCTGAATATTCCGCTGCGTTTTTTTGCCACGGCACCGTTTTTCCTGATGGTGTGCGGTGCCGTGCTGATCAAGGAGGGCGAGGCCATCCTTCTGACCCCACTCCTCTCCGAAACCGTGGCCATGGTCCACCTGATCACCCTGGGCTGGATCGCCTCGGTGATGTTCGGGGCGATGTACCAGATGATCCCGGTACTGGGAGGCGGTCCCGTCCCCTGGGTGAACGGGTGTCGCTGGGTCCACCTGCTGCTGATCGTCGGGGTGCTGACCCTGGTCCTGGAGGTGGGGGTGGGGCTGCACCGCTGGCTGCTCCTGGTCGCCAGCTTCAGCCTGGGCGGGGCATTGATGCTGTTCATCATCCCGGTCGGCCTGACCCTGATCCGCGCACCCGTGGTCCATCCCACCCTGTGGGCGATGCGTCTGGCCGTGCTCAGCCTCCTCGCCGTCCTGGCCATGGGACTCCTCTTCCTGGGCGAGTATGCCCACGGGTTTCTGGCCGTGGATCGCCACGTGATGATCGGGGTGCATCTGGTCTGGGGGGCTGTTTGGCTGGATCGGCACCTTGATGGTGGGGGTCTCGTTCCATGTGCTGCCCATGTTTTACATGATGCCCCCCTTCCCCAGACCACAGGCCAACCGCATCCTGGCGGGACTGGCCACGACCTGGGTCGTGCTGCCCGCCCTCATGCTGCTGGTCGATCCCCTCCCCTTCTGGCTGATCTGGCTGGCCGCCCTGCCCGCCCTGGCAGCGATGCTCCTCTATGGCCGGATAATGGCGACCCTGTTTCCCCAACGCAAACGCAAAAAGGCGGACCTCACCTTGCGCCTGTGGCAGATCGGCTTTCTCTGCGGGGGGTTGGCCATCGGCGTATTGGCCCTGTGGCCGGTTGTGGAGACCGATCGCTTGCGCACCCTCTTCGCCGTCCTCTTTCTGTTCGGTTTTGTCAGCAGTATCATCATGGGCATGCTCTATCGCATCATCCCGTTTTTGACCTGGTTTCACCGCTACAGCCAAAAGGCGGGCATGCCCGGTGTCCCCATGATGGAAGACTTGACCCCCCAGGCCATCGGCTGGTGGCCATTGTGGAATCAAGGGGCGGGGGTGGTGCTGTTGGCAGGTGCCACCCTGACCGAATGGGATCCGCTGGTCCGTCTGGGGGGAATTTCCCTCGTCCTGGCGGGGGGAATGATCTGGTACTTGTTGTATTTTGCCCTGAAAAAACGGGATGAATATGGGTCAACACCATGAAAATTCACCTGGATCTGGATTCGGGCATCGCGGGCGATATGTTCTTGGGAGCCTGTATCGACCTGGGGTTGGATCGTGATCTCCTCACCCGATCCCTGATGACCGTGGCACCGGGGGGGGCATTGGCAATCACCCGGTCACAACGGGGGGGATTGAA
>CAIWLA010000567.1 GCA_903913345.1 uncultured Magnetococcales bacterium
AAAGGCATTCAGACCATTTGTGCGGCGTGCCTCATGAAAGACTCTGTTTGCAGGGCATGCCGCGCCGATGAATATTTTTATGCCTCAAAAAACAATGTATAACCTTCGGTCCCTTCCGGGCGCGACCGAAAAGGAATGAATACCATGTCATATCCCTTTTATTCTCAGTCTCGGTGGGTTGTCCGTTCCGTGCTGACCGTCTGGTTGCTGCTGGTCTGCTCTTCGGCCTGGGCAGAGCGGGTCAGTCAGATTACCCTGCTGCATTTCAACGATATTTACGAAATCTCACCCCAACAGGAGATGGGTGGCTTCGCCCCTTTGATGACCCTGATTGAACAGGAACGGCAGCAGCATCCCCACGCCCTGCTCACCTTTGGAGGTGACCTTCTCTCTCCCTCGGTCCTCTCCTACCTCACCAAGGGCCAGGAGATGGTCGCGTTGAGCAATGCTCTGGGGATTGATCTGGCGGTGCTGGGCAACCATGAATTTGACTTTGGACCGGCGGTTCTGGAAAAACGGATCGCGGAATCCCGTTTCAAATGGTTGGCCTCCAATCTTCGGGGGGCCGATGGCGGCCTCTTTCCGGGGACAGCGAACACGGCCATTCGGGAGATGAATGGGGTCACGGTTGGCTTTATCGGCCTCTTGACACCGGCCACGAAGGCGTTGGCCAATCTGGGCAAAGAGGTCAATTTTCTCGATCCCGTGACGGTTGCCAAGGAGTGGATTCCCCAACTCCGGAAACAGGGGGCGGATCTCATCGTCGCATTGACCCATCAAACCCTGGCAGAGGATGAGCGTCTGGCCAAAGGGGTGGAGGGGCTGGATATTATTCTGGGGGGACATGATCACGATCTGACGGTCCAGGCGACCGGAAAAACCCTGATTCTGAAATCCGCTTCGGAAGGTCGCTATCTGGTGGTGCTGGATCTGACGGTGTTGCGTCCCGATGCAGGCGAGAAGGGCAAGACCCGCCTGATCCCCAATGTGCATCTGTTGTCCACCTTTCGCACGCCGCCTCATCCGCCGGTGCAAGCCATGGTTGAGGAGGTGGAAAACCGTCTGCGGGGTGATCTGAGCCGTGTCGTGGGAGAGACCTCCACCGAGTTGGACAGCCTGGAAAGTACGGTACGGGAGCGGGAGAGTTCCATGGGCGATCTCTTTGCCGATGCCATCCGGGCGGAGACCAAGGCCGATATGGCCATCCTCAATGGGGGCAGTTTGCGCGGCAATCGCCTTTATCCGGCGGGTACGCCGCTGACCTACGGGGATATTTTCAAGGAGTCGCCTTTTGGCAATACGGTCGTTCTCCTGGAACTGTCCGAACAGCTCATCTGGGCGGTTCTGGAACACAGCGTCTCGCAGATTGGCCAAGGGACGGGGCGGTTTCTTCAGGTTTCCGGACTGTCGTTTCGCTACGATCCCCGGCAGCCCGTGGGGAGCAAAGTCATCGAGGTTTATCTGGGCAAGGGGGCAGAGAAGAGACGGTTGGAGCGTAACGGGTCGCGCCGGTATCGACTGGGCACTCAGGATTACCTGGCGCGAGGGGGGGATGGATACCAGATGCTGGTGGGTGCCAAGACTCTGATCAATGCCGAAGCGGGCCGACCGTTGTCCACCGTTGTGATGGATTTTATCCGCCAACAGGGGACGGTCGCCTATGCGACCGAGGGGCGTATCACGGCGGTGGATCGGTAGCCTGGCAGTCCGGTCGGGCGGATTATTTCCAAAAACCAAGGAGAAACAGAATGTACGAGGAACAACGGATTGCGGCCACGGGACGTTTCAAAAGAATTCTCCTGGCGACAGATGGCTCGGAATTTTCCGTCGGTGCGGAAGTGTTGACAACGGCCATGGCTCTTCGCTTCGGGGGGGATGTCACGGTCATGCAAGTGGTTCTGTTCAACCCGGAATTGGATACCCTGTCCATGACCCTGTTGCAACAACAGGAGGGCATCACCTTGCAGTCTTTGAGTGAGGTGAAGGCGCGGATGGCTCGTCAGGGGGTCAACTGCGCCCTTTTGGTCAAACGGAGCCAGCATCCTTATCAAGAGATCATCGATGCAGCGATCGAAACCGATGCCGATCTGGTGATCATGGGGCGTCGGGGGCGTCGAGGATTGGCGCGCCTGATGCTGGGCGATACCACGGCGCGCGTCGTGGCGCAATCACCCCGCCCGGTTCTGGTGGGCCCCAAGGGGGGGGGCGTTTTGTGGACAACCTCCATTTTGCTGGCCACCGATGGTTCCCATTTCAGCGATCGGGCGGCTGTGGAAGCGATCATTCTGGCCAGAGAGGCCGGTTTGCCCCTGCGGGTGGTTTCCGTGGTGGAGAGCAAGGAGAATGTGGCCCACTTCGAGACGGCGCGCATGGTCGTGGAACAGGTTGTGGTACAGGCCAGAGAGGCGGGCGTGATGGTGCAGGGTGTCGTGGTAGAGGGCAATTCGCCGTCCGATGCCATTGCCGAGGAGGCACGCAACAGCGGTGCAGGACTGATCGTGGGTGGCAGCCACGGACGCACCGGTTTGGGTCTGGTCTTTATCGGGAGTGTGATGGAACGACTGCTGGGCAAGGTCTCCTGTCCGGTCATGGTGATCAAGGGGAGAACCTCGTAGTCCATGGGCACCTCCCCCGGATCATCCGGGGGATCGCAGGGGATGGCCCCTTTACTCTATCTGTGCTCACCGGATGGAAAGGGTGTCGGACGACCAGGGACCGCGAGGTGGGGAACAGTCGTTCCTGGTTCATTTCCCGTCCTTCCCATCACGACCAGGGAGGGCAGATGGCTTGGGGGACGATCGATGCGATACAGGCAAAAGATCAATCCAATCGTTGCCGCCAGCATGAAATCCGGGCCAAACATCCAGAACACCAGAGGAACAGGCAGAAAGCATGCGCGCACACCGATGCTGTAATAGTGTTCGCCGCTATTGAGCAACTGGGTGACATAGTGTGCGCTGATCTCAATTTGTCCCTGTCTGCTGCCCGCGCTGATCAAAAGCCCCACCTGTTTGAACATGCCAATCGCCAAACAAAAACAGAAGAAGGCCCAGAAAAAATCCACCAACAGGCACAACAGTTTGATGCCAGCGACATCCTTTGTCGTCAAATGACCGACATTGTAAAACAGGTCCGCCAGATGGAAGGGACTCAGCGTTGAGCCTAAAGAATCCTCTCGCATGGTCAAATTGAGTATACCAATAATCGGCAAAATGGAAGTGGAGGCCAGGAAAATGGTCGCCATGATGATATTGCGCAAGGTTTGTACAGCGAGAACCCCCTGCCCGACGGTTTGTTGCATCATGTTTTCCACCCATTGTTCCCGTGCCTGCCCGTCAATGGCCTGAACGGTATGTCCGAGTTGGCGTCTCTCTCGCACGGTGAGGGAGGCATAATAAGAGACAACAATCAAAATACACAAGAAAAGGCTGACAATATCAAATAACATGATCTGTTCCTGCATGGCTTGAGGAGGGTCGGGCTTTGGTACGGCGAGCGGTCGGGATG
>CAIWLA010000568.1 GCA_903913345.1 uncultured Magnetococcales bacterium
ATAATCCCCTCCTGGACCTCCCTGATAGCTTTACCACCAACAACATGTAGAATGTCAACGCGCCCTAAGCGTGCGGTGCCGTCCGTTGGCGGTGCCTGTCCACTGCGCCGACCGGTCTGCCCTTTCAGGCCATGGAGGCCGAATGGAAAAACGCCTGGGTGCCACTGGCCAAGGCCCTGGCCAGGGCTTCTTGATAATCCTGTTTGCGCAACTGCATCTCTTCATCCCGATTGGATAAAAAGGCCATCTCCACCAGCACGGACGGCACATCGGGGGCCTTCAGAACCGCAAAACCCGCCTGTTTGACACCCCGGAAATGGATACGCAGGGAAGGCACCTTCTTGAGAGCAACCAGCAGACTGCTCCCATAGGCCATGGCCCGGTTGCGGGCATCCCGTTGCGACAGATCCACCAGAATATCCCGCAACTCCGGGTCAACCACCTGTCCCAGATCCACCCCCCCGATCAGATCGGCGGCATTTTCCCGTTCGACCAACACCTGCAACGACCGGTCTGTCTCCGCCCGCCCCCGTTCGGAGAGGCAATACACCGATGCCCCCCGTGCCGAAGGGATCCGAAAGGCATCGGCATGGAGACTGACAAAGAGATCGGCACTGTATCGACGCGCGATGGCGACCCGCTTCCGCAGCGGCACAAAATAGTCATCCGTTCGTGTCAGGTAGGCCTTGCAACCCGCCGCATCCAGTTCTTTGACCAGCCTGTGGGCCACCTCCAGGGTCACGGTCTTTTCGTAGGTGCCGCCCGAACCGATGGCACCCGGATCCTCTCCCCCATGACCCGGATCAATCACGATAACGGGATCCCGTCGCCTGTTTTGCGCAACCAGGCTGGCCAGGGCCGGGTTTTCCTCCTCCATCCCCTCCTTGCGTTGCAACTCAATGACCAAACGGGGCGGCCGACCGCCAATGGAGCGGAGGAGAAAGGCGTTGGGAATGGCCGGTATTTTCAGGGCAAACTCCAGCCGAACCAGACCGGTCGTACTGTTGTCCAGTCGCACCCCCCCCACCACGGCATCTTCCACCTTCAGCAACGCGGAATCCAACGCCCACGATACATCCCGCATCTCAACCACCACCCGATCCGGTTGCGAGAATTGTTGCAGGGAATAGTGAATTTTTTTATCCAGATCAAACACAATGCGGGTGTGTTCCGGTCCCGTCCACAGGCGCATGTTGGTCACCTGGGCAGCAGCATCCGCATGGAGAAAAGACACAGGCAGCACCAAGCCACTGGCGGACAACAACAGGGCCTTCAATACCTCTCGCCGTACCATCTCGATACACATCCTCCCTTGCCTCTGGTCGATTGGGTCAGGCATACGACCGCATAGCCACCCATCACGGTTTGTGGTACACTCTCGACTGTCGATCGTCGTATCGCGTCACCAACCCGTGTGCGCACCTTTATACAAGCAAGAACTGGGCCTATGCAAGCCCATACCCATACATCCGTATCTTAGGGTCACAATCGTTGCAGGGAGGAAATCATGGTCACGGTAGATTCAGAGGAAATTGCCAAGTTTGAACGCATGGCGCATGAGTGGTGGGAACCCGAAGGAAAGTTTAAACTCCTTCATCAAATCAATCCCCTGCGCGCCGACTACATCTGTACGCAATTGACCGGCACACCACAGGGACTGTTGACCGGCCTGAACATGCTGGATATTGGCTGTGGCGGCGGTATTCTCTCCGAATCATTGGACCAACGGGGTGCCACCGTGGTCGGCATCGACCGTTCCGAGCGGATTATCGAAGTCGCCAAAAGACACCAGATGGAGAGTGGCTCCACCGTGGATTATCGGGTGCAGGCAGCCGAGGCGTTGGCGGACCAACACCCCAACCATTTTGATGTGGTCCTGGCCATGGAGGTGTTGGAACATGTCCCGGATGTGGAAGCCTTCATCGCCTCCTGTGCCACACTGCTCAAACCGGACGGTTATTTTTTCTTTGCCACGCTCAACCGAACCATCCAGTCGTGGATGGCGGCCATCATCGGTGCGGAATATATCCTCCGCTGGCTGCCACAGGGAACCCACACCTATGGCAAGTTTATCCGCCCGTCGGAATTGGATCAATCTCTGCGTCGCGCCGGTCTCCATCTGCGGGATCTGCGGGGAATGTCCTACCACCCGCTGGGCAACTCTTTTCGGTTAAGCCAAAATCCCAACATTAACTATCTGGGTTTCAGCCGTCGTGGATGAGACTCTCCCGCGACCACCGCCGGGGAATGGACCGCAGCGACGGATCCTGCGCGGTCTGGCCGAGGTGGTCGGGCACCGGGTGGACCGGGCACTGGCCCTGCTGGACCCCACCCTCAGTCGCACCATGATTCAACGGTTGATCTGCTCCGGGGCGGTCTTCCGGCAACCGGGGACGGCAGGGGACGACCCATCGCCCACCCACCTCCTGCCCGTCCACTCCGCCACGGAAAAGGTTCGGGATGGCGAGTGGTTTGAACTGCACATCCCGGCCGCCGTGCCATTGGAAGTGACCGCCGAAGCGGTTGAATTGTCCATTCTGTTCGAGGATGATGACCTGCTTGTGGTCAACAAACCCGCTGGCATGACCGTCCATCCGGGGGCTGGTCCCAGTGCCTACGGCGGCACACTGGTCAACGCCCTGTTGCACCATTGTCGGGGTACTTTGTCGGGTATCGGGGGGGTTATCCGACCGGGGATTGTCCACCGGTTGGACAAAGAGACCAGCGGCCTGTTGGTGGTGGCCAAGAATGACCGCACCCATCAGCACCTGTCGGAACAGTTCAAGGCCCACACCACCGCCCGTCTGTATCAGGCGATTGTCAAAGGCAGACCACAACCCCTCCGGGGAACCGTTGACGCTCCCATCGGTCGTCATCCCAGGGATCGTCAAAAAATGGCGGTGGTCGCCCGCGGACGCTTGGCCGTCACCCACTATACGGTGCGGGAGTCGTTGGCCGCCTTCACCCTGGTCGAGTGCCGTCTGCAAACCGGGCGCACCCATCAAATCCGGGTCCACATGGCCCACATCGGCCATCCCCTGTTGGGCGACCCCGTCTACAGTCGCCCGTTTACACCACCCGCCACATGGCCGGAACCGGCGAGAAGCCGGACAGCCCTCTTCCACCGTCAGGCACTTCATGCGGCCACGCTGGGCTTTACCCATCCCGGCACGGGCAAACGGCTGCAATTCGAGGTGGGGGCACCGGACGATTTCCAGCAGCTCCTGGAGGCGTTGCGCCAATTGTAATACGACATCCGATCAAGCCCTTTGAGCCAGCAGGAACCGACACCCTCCGTTGTCGTCCCTCGCCTCGTCATCCCCTCGAGTGCAACAACCGGGAGACATGCAGTTCCAGCTTCCAGGACAGCAAGTACAGGGTATACAAGACGACACCCGCCATCAGCAAAACCACCCCAGGCAACACCAAATAGGCCATGAAACAGGCCAGAGGCGAGGCGATCAGCAACAGGCCCACCAGAACAAAATCTTCGGTAAATATTTTCATGGTCTTTTCTCCCATTCAATTTGAACAACGAACAACAGGTCCACAGGCTTGATCCAACATTCCAACCCGTCCCTGCAACAGCACAATTGCATTATTTGCTAAATTTTCTAACAATGCAATGAGAAAATTTGCATTTTTCACAAAAAATGCAAATTTTCTCATTGCAATACCTGTAAAGCATGGGAGACACTGTCTTTCAGTGCCCACCAGTCTGGTGGAATTGTTCGGCGTGTGGTCCTATTGGGACGGGTGTTGACGGCGCGTCAGAACCGCCTGAATGCGTTCAAATGATGCTGCAATGAGGAGAAAACGAATGAAGGGCTACATGATCACCTTTTTCACCCAACAGGATCGGCGACACCACGGCAAACTGTTGGGTGAATGGATTATCCATCTGGCGCGGGAGATGGGGTTGCCGGGTGCAACGCTGATTGCGGGTGGCATGGGCTACGGACAGCACGGTCGCATCCACTCAGCCCATTTTTTTGAACTGGCCGACCAACCCCAGGAGATCCAGATGGCCGTCAGTGAAGAGGATGCCGAACGTCTCTTCCATCGGTTAAAGGAGGAAGGCATACATGTTTTCTACATCAAGACGCCCGTCGAGTATGGCACATTGCCCTGAAAAGACCTCCGCCGTTTTGAAAGCTCCGTGAAACCGTGGTCCATCAGACCAACTGTCCGCAACATTGCTTGTATTTCTTGCCGCTGTTGCAGGGGCAAGGAGCGTTGCGACCCACCTTTCCCCCCTCCCGCCGAAAAGGTGTCTTGTTTTCCTCCTCGGTTTTGCCCTCACCGATCTTGCCCTCCTCATCCGGCCAGGCGTCATAGTCCGGGTGCTGCATGGAGAGCTTTTTATTGCGGGCCGCCGCCCGTTCGGCCTCCATCTGCTCCACCTCCTCCTGACGGGATACCTCCACCCGGCACAAAACCTCGATCACCTCCACCTTGATCCTCTCCAGCAAACCGTCAAAGAGTTCAAAGGCCTCCCGCTTGTATTCGTTGAGGGGATCTTTCTGGGCATACCCCCGCAAATGGATCCCCTCCTTCAGATGGTCCATGTTCAGCAGGTGCTCCTTCCACAGGGAATCCAACACCTGGAGCAGGATGGTCTTTTCCAGATAACGCATCAACGGTGGCCCAATGCGCTCTTCCCGCGCCTGGATATGGGCCTGTACGACCTCCCGCACCCGCTCCTTGATCTCCGCCGGGGTGACCCCCTCCTCCTCCCGCCAGCCCTCCATGCCCATCGGTTGGACCCCGAATTGCCGCATCAACCCCGCAGCGAGTATCTCCAGTTGCCAATTCTCTGGCAGAGCCGAAGCCGGAACAGACTCCTCGACCAGATTGTCCAGCAGTTCCTCGCGGATGCTCTCGATAAAGTCAACCAGATCCGCGCTCTGCATAATTTCCAACCGCTGATCGTAAATGACCTTGCGCTGCTCATTCATGACATCGTCATACTTGAGCAAATTTTTGCGCATATCAAAGTTGCGCCCTTCCACCTTTTTTTGCGCCGACTCGATGGCACGATTGATCCAGGGATGGACGATCGCCTCCCCTTCCTGCAACCCCAATTTTTGCAACATGCCGTCCATGCGTTCGGAGCCAAAAATACGCATCAGATCATCCTGCAACGACAGATAGAATCGACTGGAGCCGGGATCCCCCTGCCGCCCGGAACGACCCCGCAACTGGTTGTCGATACGACGCGCCTCGTGACGTTCGCTGCTGACAATATGCAACCCCCCCAGACGGATGACCTCCTCTTTTTCGGCGGCACATTCGGCCCGTATGGCCGATTCCAGCCGTTGTCCCTCTTCGGGCGGGAGATCAACGGGTATTTCCCGTCCGATCCGCAGGTCGGGGTTGCCCCCCAGTTGAATATCGGTCCCCCGCCCCGCCATGTTGGTGGCAATGGTCACGGCATTCTTGCGTCCCGCCTGGGCCACAATTTCGGCCTCTTTTTCATGAAATTTGGCGTTCAATACCGTGTGCACAATCTTTTCCTTGCGCAGACGACGCGCCAGTTCCTCGGACTTTTCAATGGAGATGGTCCCCACCAGTATCGGCTGACCGCTCTGGTGACATTCCCGTATCTCTTCGATAATGGCCACCAGTTTTTCCTCATGGGTCCGAAAAACCACATCATCGTGGTCCACACGAATCATGGGACGATGGGTGGGCAGGATGATCACCTCCAGTCGATAGATGGACTCAAACTCGGAGGCCTCCGTGTCGGCGGTGCCCGTCATGCCCGCCAGCTTGTTGTACAGACGAAAGAGATTCTGGAAGGTGATCGAGGCCAGGGTTTGCGATTCATTCTGGATGACCACCTGCTCCTTGGCCTCCAGGGCTTGATGGAGGCCATCCGAGTAGCGTCTCCCCGGCATCATGCGCCCGGTAAATTCGTCAATAATGACCACTTCGCCATCCTTGACGATATAATCCCGGTCCTTTTCAAACAGGGCATGGGCACGCAAGGCCTGGTTGACATGATGAACCGTCTCCACATTGGCGATATCATAGAGATTGCCGCTCTTGAAAATCCCCTTTTCAAGCAGCAAATGCTCGATGAGTTCACTCCCCTCCTCGGTAAAGACCACGGTCCGCGTCTTTTCATCCACCGTGAAATGGAGATCTTTCTGCAACTGGGGAATCAACCGATCCACCCGGTAATATTTATCGGTATTGTCTTCGGTCGGCCCGGAAATGATGAGCGGAGTCCGGGCTTCGTCAATCAGAATGGAGTCCACCTCGTCGACAATGGCATAATGGAGGGGACGCTGTACCAACTCCTCCATGGTGAACTTCATGTTGTCGCGCAAAAAATCAAACCCGAATTCATTGTTGG